>JBILOD010000013.1:0-20588 GCA_044374645.1 Pseudobdellovibrionaceae bacterium
ACCTCGTTCAGGCTCGTCAAGCCGCTCTCGAGGTGATCAGTTTGCCGATGTACCCTGATATGAGCGAAGCGATCTTCACCCAAATCGTCGAAAAAGTTCGGGCGGCAGCATTGGCAACCAAAGCTTAAGCACCGTTATTTTGGAAGAATCATAACCGGCGGAATCAGCCCTAAGATTCCGCTGCCAACGGAGAAGGAACTCGATGGATTACAGTGTATTTTTAGTTTTCATGACTGGCTCACTGATCGTCTATGGCCTCATGTTTTGGATGTGGATTGAAAAATGGGTATCCTTGGAACTTATTTTAGGTGTTGTGACCATCAAATTTATCATAACCGTGGGTTGGGCCTATGGATTAAAAGCCAAGAAACTTTTGGATAAACATAAGCGTCAACCGCCTCCCGACGAACAACCTTAACATCCAAATCCCTTTTGTTTAGAATCTTCACCTTAAAGCACTGATTGCTTGTCACCACTCGATAATCCTATCATTCTATAGGAACGATAGGAGGATTGGATGAGTCTTATATTACAACAGATTTTCAACTTTTTTAAGCTACTCAATTCAGAGACTGGACACAATCAAATCGCCGCAGGCTTAGCCCTGGGTTTTGTGATGGGGTTATCGCCAACTTTATCTCTACAAACCTTTCTAGTTTTTTTAATTATATTTCTCTTTCGCGTTCAAGCAGGCGCAGCATTTCTCTCCGCCTTCTTTTTCAAATTTGTGGGTTATCTTTTAGACCCAGTGGTTGATCCCCTAGGACGCTGGGTTTTGGAGTTACCCAGTTTAAGACCGCTCTTTGTCGAACTCTACAATATGCCGATTATTCCTTTAACCCGATTTAACAACTCAATTGTTATGGGATCGGGGGTCCTTGCGTTAGCCCTGAGCCCCGTGCTCTTTATTATTTCTCGCCAATTGATTCTTAAATACCGAGTGATCGTGGTGGCGCAAATGAAAGACTCAAAACTCTGGAAAGCGTTTGCCGCAACATCTTTATATAAATGGTATAACACCTATCAATCGCTTTACGGAAAATGAGGAGTATGAACATGGATGCGACTACTACCAAAACTAAGAAAAAGGGATTCATTCGCTGGGAGGCTATTCTACCCGCGACCATCATCATTGGCCTCATCGCCGCCTATTTCATTCTCTTGTTTGATTCTCATTTAAAGAAAGGCATCGAGTACGTCGGTTACAATGGCGTAGGCGCCGAGGTGAACGTCGAAGGTATTCAAACCAGTTTCCTGAAGGCATCGCTTTTAATCAAAGGCATCGAAATCACTAATAGCGAAAAACCAACGCATAACTTAGTTAGTCTTGGCGAAATTAAGTTTGATATGAATTGGGACGCCCTCTTGCGAGGGAAAATTCTCATTGAAATTGCGGCCATTGAACAAATTCAGTTTGATTCGGTTCGCAAAAAACCAGGCCGGGTCAAACCACCTGAACCGAAGAGCAATGAACCTTCGGTGCTGGAAAAGGAGGGCCAAAAACTCGCGAACGAAGCCCTCGAAAAAGCCAAATCTGAATATGGAGACAATGTCCTCGGTGACATTGCAAATCTCCTCTCTGGAGGAGCTGCCCAAGATCAAATGAAAAACTTGGAAGAACAACTCAAATCCAAAGCCTTGCTGGCGCAAATTCAAAAGGATTTTACCGCTAAACAAGTCGAGTGGAATCTGAAGCTAAAAGCGCTACCTCAACAAAAAGACCTAAATGAGTGGAGTGATCGTTTTAAGAAAGTTAAAACCAAAAACTTTGCCACTCCTCAGGAGGCTCAAGACTCCCTCAAGCAATTCCAGGCGCTCCTCAAGGAAGCGGATGATAAATTAAAAGGCGTTGAGAAGTCAGGGCAAGAAGTCAATTCAGACTTTAAAGTCATCGATGAACAAATGAAAAGTCTTGAGAGAACTGTGCAAGCAGACATCAAGGAGCTGGAGGCGCATTTCAAAATCCCCAAGCTCGATTCCCAAGCCATTACCCGGTCGCTGTTTCAACGCTATGCCGGTCCATACTTAGCTCAGTTTAACAAGTATCAAAATATGGCGCACAAATATTTGCCGCCTGGATTGCTAGAAAAGAAAAAGGACGAAGAAGTCGATGTGCGCATTCAACCTCGTCCGCGTGAACGTGGCGTCAGTTATGAGTTCGGCAAGCCAAACTCCTATCCGTTCTTTTGGCTTAAGTTAGCGAAGATTAGCTCTAAAGCGACACCAGGTGTTCCTACCTTGGGCAATCTCTCTGGCGAAGCATCAAACATCACGTCGAACCAAGCCCTTATCGGAGTCCCAACTCAACTGAGGTTTCGAGGTGACTTTCCCGAACTTCAAATCAGTGGCATCGACGCACAGCTGACTCTCAACCATGTCAAGCGACCATTCAAAGAAACCTTTAGTGCCCAAATTGCATCCTATCCAGTCGATAAGAAAATGCTTCTCGAAGGCAAGGATCTTGAACTGGGTTTCTCGAAGGCAACCGGTTCAAGCATGATCAAAGCCAGTTATTCCGATAACATGCTGGAATTTTCGATCTCGAACGCATACAAGCAATTAGAGACGATCGTTTCTTCATCTAATAAGGAAGTGGATGAGATTCTCAAAACGATCATGAGTGGAATTCCTATGTGGACGATCGATGCCAGTGGTTCAGGGGTGTTTCCTGATCTGCCGATCGAACTAAAATCGAATCTCGGTGGTGAAATGGCTCGTGGCTTCGAAAAAATTCTTCAACAAAAAATTGAAGAAGCGAAGGCCAAAGTGAAAAAAATCATTGATGAAGCGGTCGCCAAAGAAAAGGCAAGGCTTGAAGGCGATTTGTCCAAGATAAAAAATCAACTTGAATCAGAAGTGAAGAAGGTCAAAGAGTCCTTAGCTAAGCAAAAATCAGAGCTTGATGCGAAAGTGGAAGAAACCAAAAAATCAGAGACCAAAAAACTCCAGAATAAGTTGGAATCTGAAGTTAAGAAACAGTTAGGCCCCGATTCAAAAAAGAAGCTTGATGATTTGAAAAAGCAAATCAAGTTCTAGTCGGCCTCTGAACAAGTCGGCCCTCTAGCAGGGCCAGAACAACGCAGATTGGACTTTTTCGCCACCTTGCTAGTCTACTTTTTCACGAATATGTCGATGAATGGCATACATCAAGAGGACCGTCAGGATGGTGGTCCCCACAACAATGTAACCAATAACATTGAAATGTTCGATCCTACCAGTTGGAGATGCGGTCACGATCATTCCCGCAACCACGGAGGCTAGCCCTCCTGATATTTGTTGAATAGAAGAGCTGATAGACATAAATGCGCCACGACTCAATGGTTTTGGAACCGCTGACATTAAGGCCTGAGAGGGAATCATCCGCATTGAAATTCCAACAAACATCGCCGCATTGATCACCATGATCGTGGAGAGCGGGGTAACTTCCAAATGTGTGTAAATCAGAACCATAATGATACTTAGGGCGGACCCAAATAAAAATACTTGATATTTGCCAATGGCATCACTCGCACGACCAATAAATGGCCCCGTTAGGATCGAAACAATCCCCGTCGTCATATATACCATGGGCAGATCGCCCATTGCTACTTTGAGGTTGTTCACACTAAAGGCGCTGGCAAAAGGCATTATCATAAATCCCCCAGTGCTCAGCAAGGCCACCGCCGCAAATGCCTTCAGGTAGGTTGGATTTTTTATGGTTTGGAGAAAATGATGCAAAGGATGAGTGTCTGGGTGTTGTTTCAAATGGGCATCGATCGGCTTTAGATACTTCCAAATCAATATGCCAGCACCTGTTCCTACCGCCACAATCAAATGAAAAGGAAAATGCCACCCCCAGTGATTTGCCAAAAATAACCCGAATGGAAGCCCCAATATTTGACTAGCCGCAAACGCTGTCTGAATAAAACCCATTACTCGGCCACGAGCTTCAATCGGAAATAAATCCGTGGTGATCGCCATCACAATGGAACCGATGACTCCCCCAAATATTCCGGTCATCATTCGTGCCACCAGTAAAACATGGAAGTTTGGAGCCAGTCCGCAAAAAAGGGTGCTCAGCAGAAAGCCCCCATAAAAGAACAGCAGAATTTTTTTTCGATCGTATCGATCGGCAAAGCCCGAGGCCAAAACTCCTGATAGCCCCGCACTAAATGCATAGACTGAAACCACCATGCCAAATTGGGAGGGAGTAATTTTTAAAGCGGGCATTAGTATCGCACCAAGCGGAGACAATATCATAAAGTCCAAAATGATAGTGAACTGCAAAAAGGTTAAAACCCCAACGACAAAAACTTGGTATTTCGAAAATTGAACTTTACTCACCTTAGTATTTCTTTCCGGCATTTTTTATTGTTAGGGGAATGTCAACGCCCACGAATTTCGGCCACAAGTGCATTGTACACTAATAAAAAGTCTTGATTGGCTTTTCGAAATCGCGCCATCACCGCTCGGGCAATTTTTTTGAACACTGGCAAGGCTAGCTCTGGATGCTCTTTACTAAAGGCTTCAAAATCTTCTCGGTTGATCGAATAACACTCGCAATCGGTGACCGATTGAATTGTCGCAGAACGAGTATCTACATCTAACAAAGCGCCTTCGCCAAAAAAAATGTTCATATGGTCCTGTAAGTCGGCCACTTTATATTCGTCTCCCGAGGCGGTTTTTTTAAAAACAGCCACCCGGCCTCGGAGCAACAAATACATCTCAGAGCCCACGGTTCCTTCCTCAAGAATCCGTGTGCCTGGTCCAAATTTACAGGGACTCATTATCTTCAAAAAGTGATCCAAAACCTCAGGTTGGTTCTTGAACTCTTCAAAGACACTGAATCGCCCAATCTGCAAATGACTATGCCACTCTGGATGCGATTTTTCCTGTGGAATTCCCATTTCCCGCTCCCTGAATTCGATTTTCAATGCCAATGATCAAAGATCCCTCTGGAATGACATACGATGGATCTGGATTGAACATTGGGTAATTACACTTGATCTCACGAATTGCCTGTAGATTATTGACTAACTGATGAATGTCAGGTGTTTGCTGAGCCTTACGCAAAGCTGATTCCTTAATTGACTGTTGGTTGCCATAGTTTTCCAAAATTCCGACAATAAGAAGTTGGGTCGATTTTGTTTCCATGGATTGCTTAACTTCAAGATAGGTTTTACCAACGTATTCGTGCGGCAAAGGAATGGTCGAAATTTTTGAAGGCGTTGTGGGGTCAAGAAGGTCATAAAGAATGTTTACGACCCCTGTACCACCACTCGCATTACCGATGAGGAGACGCGAGTACTCTCGCGAATAAATGATTTCCGAAACTCCTGCAATCTTAAGATACTGAGCCATTTTAGGATCAAGTATCTCTGCTGCCACCATAGTGCCCCGAGCGATATTGGATAAACTCATTGAGGTCATTATGGTGCGAGCATCAATTTCAACGGGAGTGGGACTTTGCCCACCGGGACCAGGTGAGCGATCAGCAAGTATCATCACTTTTCTTGCTCTTTCCGGAGCTGCACGGCGAAGTTGGCCTTCGGTATAATAGTCTCCAAGTATAAAACCCACATCCTGCAATCGGGGATGGGCGAGAATGCTATCTTTCGTGTTTTCATCAACACCCGCAATCACCACAATTTGGTTTGAGCTGAGGTGCTGATTGAAATCCAGAATGTGTAAAAGCAGTTCTTCCATGTCATCCGTCCATCCACAGATGACAAAGTGATCACTTAACAGGTCTGTCTCCACAATCCCCCTCCTTTTTTTCAATGCTGCTTCAAAAAAAACTGTTGAAATTCGCGCGGTCGCCAAACTGATCACAAACACGCCAGAAAACATTAATACTACACCTAAAATTCGACCTATCGGAGTGACTGGAAAACGATCCCCATAACCAACGGTTAGAAATGTAACTACCCCCCACCACAAACTATCCGCAAAGGATTTAATGTTGGAGCCCTCGGCATTCACTTCCACTAAAAAAACGAAATAAGAAACCAAGGCCCAACCCACGGTAAACAACGATACGACCATCGGTAGAGACAGCGCTCGGAACTTTTGAAAATAGCGATTGAATAAATTGAACCAAACAATTTTCATGTGGTTCTTTTCGGCAGAAATCAGAAATTAAAAAGCCCAGCTTTGAGCTGGGCTTTTTAAAGACTAAGGCCTCGACCTATGAACTAGGTTCTGCTGATCTTATTGACACCAAGGCGCATCTGGCATGATGGCGCAGAGTGCTTCACATGTCGCTGGATCTTCGATCGGGCATTGCCCCTCTCCTGGATTTCCAGGGTTGCCTGGGTCACCAGGATTTCCGGGATTGCTGCCAGCTTTTCCTACGTGGAAGACCTTTGAGAAGGCTTTGATTCCTTGAGAATCTACTGCCGTGATGGTGGCATCACCCTCTTGACCTGTAGTTACTGATCCATCGGCAGAAACACGAAGTACGGCTTCGTTCGAACTTTGGAATCCAACGGCACCCTTGCCATTGAAAGCTTGAACTTTAAAGCTTTCGTTCACGCCATAAGTACCTGCGGCTGGAACCATATACATTTTCTTATCAACAATCAGCTCGGTGGCGGCTAACGCATCAATACGGCAATCACACTGAGTTGAAATACTTACAGGAGCACCTGTGGTCTGCAAGATGGCTTTTACTTGTGCGCCGGTCAGAGTTGGGTCTTGCGCTTTCAGAAAAGCAACCAAACCTGATACAAGCGGAGTCGCCATTGATGTTCCAGACATCTTTTCATACTTTCCGTTCGGGATAGTACTCATGATGTTGAGTCCAGGAGAAGCAATGTGAACCATTTTCTGGCCATAGTTAGACCATTGTGGCTTCTCATCGTTTGGTCCAGAAGCTGCTACCGACATGAAATTCTCAAAATTCGCGTTGGCAGGATAGACTTCAGTCTTGTCATTATTCTTGCCATCATTGGCCGCAGCAGCGATGAAGATCACTCCGGCTTTTTCAGCGCGTTCAATGGCTTCAAGCAATGGTTTTGCTTGTGAACGAGAAACTGAAGCACCCCAGCTCGCAGAAATAATGTCTACTTTTTTAGAAATAGCATAATCAATGGCTTTGATACCATTGTTCAAATCACCTCCCCCATTTTCCCCCAAAAATCGGATCGGCATAATTGAAACTTCAGGACTAATCCCGATAGTGCCACCTTCTTGCACACCAGTTGCGCCAATGATTCCCGCGCAATGTGTACCGTGACCAGGATTTTGAGCGCCCGTCGTATCCATTGGGTCTGCATCATCTTGATGAAAATCATAACCAGGCAACATATGATCAACCAAAGATGGATGATTGTAGTCTACACCTGTATCGATGACGGCAACTGTGATTTTCCTTGAACCACGGTTCCCAGCCTTTGCCCACGCTTTTTCCGCATTGATTTTAGCAAGGTGCCATTGCGCTGCAAGTGCTTGTGGCTCTAGTGGTGCAGTGAATGCATGAACGCGAAAGTTGGGCACGATGTATTCAATTCCCCCGTTTTGATACAACTGTGCAACGACATTCACAAGATTAGCTTTTGGAATATCAACTTTCATAAGATCTGCATCGTTATTGAGATCTTTGATGGCAAAGCCGTGCATTGACATCATTTGCGAATATCCCGTAGATTTAAATTTCACCAAATACTCGGCCGCCCAGACCGGAGCTGATGATAAAACCACTCCAACCAATAATAATTGTTTAAACATAATTCCCCCTCCGTGGTTTGTGAGCATTATAGATGCAATGAGTTTTGACAAAGATTTTTTAACACATGTGAAGTTTTGCTGTCACAAGTCATTGAAATTTGTAGGAAAACTAATAGACTGAGATAAATTTATTTTATGTATCACGCATAGGAACCATAATACTTATCCAGAATTGATAAAAAATAAATTTGTTTAGTGGTTCTTTAAGTGATCAATTCAAACAAAAATTGTGAAGGAGCGTCTTCTATGAGTTTTTACGATGTTTTTATACTCTCTCTCATCGAAGGCCTAACTGAATTTCTACCCGTGTCTTCCACAGGGCACCTGATCATTGCCTCCCACTATATGGGAATCGAAGGCGACTTTGTCACGCAATTCAATGTGATCATCCAGTTCGGTGCGATCCTTGCTGTTTTGGCGTTGTACTGGAAGAAATTTTTGCCCATCGATATCGAATTTTACAAAAAGGTCATTGTCGGTTTTTTACCATCGGCTGTGATCGGTTTACTAGCGAAAGACCACATTGACCGCCTGCTCACAAGCGTGAGCATTGTTGCATGGGCACTACTCATTGGGGGAATCGTCCTCATTTTTCTCGATCGCAAGACCCGCCAAGATCATCCCGACACCCAGCACCGCATTCATATCCACGATCTATCACTCAGGACTTCGCTGTTGATTGGACTCTTTCAATGCCTTGCATTTATTCCGGGGGTTTCGCGTTCCGCAGCCACGATTTTGGGTGGAATTCTACTTGGAATGGACAAGCGCCACGCTACAGAGTTTTCATTTTTTCTCGCAGTTCCTACGCTTGCCGGCGCAACCCTCATCAAAACTCTTAAGATTTATCCCACGATTCAGTCGGACCAGCTCCTGTCACTTGCGCTTGGTTTAGCCCTGTCTTTCGCTTTTGCCATCTTGGCCATTAGAGGATTTGTTGCATTTGTTAGTAAGGGCGTTTTTCAATGGTTCGGGTGGTATCGAATTGTACTCGGCGCCGCCATTTTACTTTTTTAGAACATCGGAAATGTTTTTATGAGAAGCGGCGAGAAGACTTCATCGCCGCTATTACCTTATAGTTTAAGATCGGTACTTTATCGGAGAGCCGCTCTCGAAGCCTGAAGATTTCTGACTTTCGTGTGCGACTTTGCAAGTTTCATCTGTAATGCCTTGCGAGTTCGCTTGAGCTTTTCGTTCCGAATCTTCAATGAGCGAATCTCCGCCTGAAGTTCACGAGTCTTAGCAGACAGTTCACGAAGCTGTTCATTGATCTGCTGATTCTTGTCGCTCAAGTTCGCATTCACTGATGCGAGGGATTCTCTTTGCTTCTCAGCTTTGGCGAGAGCGCTTTGAGCTTGGCGCGCTTTCGCTTCGCCCTGCTTTTTCTTCGCTTCTAATTGAACCTTTTGTTTTTTCATCGCAGCAATAAACTTTTCCGTCGCCATGCGATCTTTCAGTGCACGCTTTTCATCTTGATCGGCCTGAGCAATGGCCGACTTGGCTTGAGCCATTACAGAATCTGAGTTCAATCTTTCTTCTTCCATTTGCCGTTGAGCATCAGCAGACTCTTGCCTTGCCGCTTCAGATCGAGCCAGTGCCTCTTCAGATTCGACAACCGGAACTTCACTCTCAACTACAGAGGCCAATCCCAGCGAGGATGTCATCCCCAATAAAAATGCAGCAACTAAACTGTTTATATTTATAGCCCTCAACATATTGAAACCTCCGTAGCTTGAGTCTGTGGCAAGCCTTCAGGTTGACCTGCTCAGTGACCCAATGTGAGACTGGTCGTATTCCAATATAGTCCCACGGACAAGCTGCGATTTTTGTCTCTGGAAACAAGAAATGTCACCGCTAAACTAAATCATTGGAGTTTCACTGGATTTGACTTTTTGCGGTCGAAAAAATGAGCGTTGTAATTTGGTGAGAGCCCTTTTTCGTCACCCAGAGATGGCACAAGATCGTTTAATTGGATCTAGGCCCTGGCACGCGGGTTGCTCTTATATAAAAGTACCCCCCCTTGAAGCGGCCTGGTACCCCCCCGTCCAGGTCGCTTTATTTTTTCTGGCAGACCTATCAATAAATTATTTCGCGTTAGCAATCGGTATTGATCAACTATTACTTTGCGGTTCTCTCATTTTAGAAAATTCAAAAAAATCCATCGGAAGCAGTTGAAACTCTCCCACTGGATGAATCCTCCCTGGCATTCGAACAGCTCCTAGGCACTGTTCAAGTGGATTCTAATTTGCCCCCCCTCCACTAACCTTATTCCGGAGGCCGCCACAGACTAGTCTTTTGCCTTAAAGTCATAAACTGGCCTGGCCTAATCCTTAAGGGTGTCTCAATTTAAAAATATATGAGCAAGAGAGACGTTATCAATAATTCCCACTCTTGGGTTCACTGCTGGTTCAGGTTGATCGCTGCCTATTTGACTTCCTTTGGTATTAACGCCAATGCGTATACAGTGGTTGTCGACCCTGGCCATGGAGGCTCCGACCGAGGCGCGACTCAAGGAACCATTATTGAATCTGGGATTGCGTTGAATGTCGCTCAGAAGTTAGCTGAAAAATTTAAGGACAGCAAAACCACAAAGATCATTCTCACTCGCGGTGGGGATTTAGCGGTTTCTCTAAAACAACGTACCAAGATCGCCGAACTCAAAGGAGCCGACCTCTTTGTAAGCCTTCACGGAAACTCGTCAACCGATCGGCGAGCCAAGGGTGCTGAGTTTTACATTGGAACATCTAAACCCTCTCATGAAAATTCTCAATCACCCACAAGAGTCGACCGCATTGTGAGTGAACTCAATTACAACGCCCGACTATTTCAAAGCCAATATCTCGCTACAGACACATTCCGAGTTTGGCAAACGTCTCCAGTCTCAAAACCACGGGCCGTAAGACAGGCCCCATTTTATGTGATCAATAAAAACTCTGTTCCCTCAATCTTGGTGGAATTTGGTTTCATTACGCACGCCCAAGAGTCGCAGGAGCTTCTCAAAGACGAAACCCAAGATGCCATTGCCGAAAACCTCCGCTTTGCCATCGAAGGATTCCGGAAAAACTCCATTAAAAAATAGTAGCTCGGCAGGGTCCCCTTTTTAATCTTTCGGGTTATCGATAACAGTTGGAATATCTGCGATAGCCGCTCTGTTTTTCATCAGTATGTAATCACCATGCACTTCGAAGTCACTTCCCTCACGAGCGATCGAATGCAGTTTGTAGAGTGAATTAAAATAGGAACCGCGATGATGTCCTTTGCTCCCCCTAGCCATATACACCCCAGACCCATAGACGGCCGACAGTCCTACGACATTAGGCTCTGACATCAATAAATTTGGCTTACCCTCGGGATTTGCAATAATAGACAGAAATCTCTTCATATCTGTAGTGGAATGGGAAAGAAGGTCAATCCCTAGGTCAGCAGCTGTTCTACCACTTCCTTGACCAACACGAAATGATGGAAGCGGTTTTCTGCTGAGCCACCATGCAAACGAGTCCACTTGATTAGGATCACCCATAGCAATAAGCTTTTCTCTTAGCCCCAATCTATCGAGCACGGCCATTGAGATTTCAAGATTGGCACTTGAAAGGACAAGTTTCTTTGCTGATAACTCAACGAACCTTTTGTACTTGGCACCACTAGCTGCTTTTGGATCTATTTGAGACACCATTGAAGCCAAGTCGTTCATTGCGTTCTTATCAATCTTCAGGTCATACCTAAAAGCCTTTTCCAAAAACCGTAACACCCTTAAGGTTTGTAGCTCGGTCGGCGTAAACTCGGGTGTTACTCCGCCTTTATGACCGCCCTGTGACTCTTGCGAGAACGTGGACATTTTGATTTCTGAATTTACCAAATCAACCATTCCATTGGAAGAAGAGGTAGAATCATCCGCAAGATCTTCAATCACTGAATGCCAATAAGTGGGAGTCACTTCAACCACTAGACCATCGAGTGAAGTCACTCTAATTGGACTTTGTGAAC
Organism: Pseudobdellovibrionaceae bacterium; assembly: GCA_044374645.1. Classification (GTDB taxonomy): domain Bacteria; phylum Bdellovibrionota; class Bdellovibrionia; order Bdellovibrionales; family Bdellovibrionaceae; genus CAUJGP01. The sequence continues at coordinate 11,692 of JBILOD010000013.1, forward strand.
TAACCTGGCTTACAAATTCATCGACAGATCGGACTTCCAAACGAGAAGGCCTCCAGGAGTTTGAATATTTATTAAAACTTTTTTTAAAGTCCTCATGTTTTTCTATTGGAAGGTCAACGAGGACATCGCTGTCAGTTACATATTCGTAATGCGTGAGATTGAGTTCAAAACCCCCAATTTTGTCAGAAGCTGGAACCCCAATTTCTTTTTGAATCTGCAGTTTTGCTAAGTAGATCAGTCCTTGCGCTTTTTGCCCAGTAAGGAAAACACGAGTACCCATCTCTTGCCCTATTTTCCTGAGCGCTAATAACTCAGGCTTATTTGAAATCAGTTCCTGCACTTTCAATACAATCTCTCTTGCAACTAAAGCGGAACCAAAACGATTAATATTTTGATCAACTGCCTGCTGACAAGCTAGTGAACCGATGCTCGCAGAACCAAATGCCGTTAGGCTCGATGTCACAACAAAACTACCTATTACCACTCTAACAAATTGTTTAGTGACTTTCATAAATAAAACCTTTCGCTTGAATTCTAAATTAAACTGGTCATCATTTTCGACATTTGCAACAGGTGTGCCTGAATCGCGGACCATTAGTTTCAATTTAATCAGAGGCTATCCGTCGAACCTTTAAACAAGTACATTCGAAAATGACATTCTGTTTCGTTCAGCAAAATCAAAATAGCCTTGAGACATTCAGACAACTAAGTCTGAAACTCAGGCCAGAATGTTCCTCATTGGGTACTTCCGCCGAATACACCAAAAATCCATGGCAGAGATCTTGCTACCATTAATCTAGTACTGAGTTTTTGGAGGTCAAAAATGAATATAGGTCGTTGCGCTGTCAAACTGTTGAACACTGCTGAGCGTGCCTTGTCGTTCTTTGGTTCAGCCATCACAGTGAGCCTACTAAACTCCCTTCTCCTGAAGACAACATTCATTTTCATATTTTGCTTTTCACCGATGGCAAACCTCCGTGCTCAGACCCATGAATCAACAACCCAAGCTGCGCAGAAGCACCGCCAGGCACCAGACAACCCGCCACCCTTTTCCAAGCAGGAACTCATCGCAGCCGTCGCGAACAACATCCATCGGGTCGAAGAATTTCAATTCATCATTGAAGCCGCACATAGACTGGGTGTTCGTGTCTATTTGTTTGGTGGCACTGCCGCGGCTTTCGGTCACTATGTGCGATGGGATTTACTTCGACTTCACGGCGATACTCAATTTCATCCGGCCCGATTTGATTATAAATATATTAACATCTATCGTTCCACTCAAGACCTAGACATTGTCGTCGACGGCTCCAGCGGTGCCGTCAGCTCGCTTCAAAGTGAAATTGAATCACACTTTCCTTACATGAAGGGCTCCAAATCGGAGAAAAAGGCCTGGGAAGTTCGTTCGCTGCGAGAAACCATTGGCGAGAAACTCTCTCTCCTCAATAACTCCGATTTCTTGAACCAACACACAGACTCCCAATCCATTGGACTCATCGAACTCACTCAGCCCAATGACCCCAGAGAACGAATCCGAGACCTTCGGAACTGGGATAACATTGAAAACTCGGACTTTTTGAGCGACCTCTATGAAGGAAAAATTCACTACTATTTCTCAGAACTCCATGAGACGACTCGATTTGCGCTCGAGAAAAGAAATCCACCTATTCTTTCTGTCATCAGATACTTTATTAAAGTCGCCCAGCTGGATCTGAAAATGAGACCAGAAGACCGACCGATTCTTGAAAAAATCATTAGGGATTTCAACCCAGAATCACTAAATCAACATTCTTACCTACCTCACTGGTTTGAGGACAATGCTCCCAAGCTTATTCAAAATGCGGTTGATGTGGAAGAAGCCGTAAAACTCATCGATAATTTCGGCCTTAGAGAAAAGCTTCAGCGCATTGGAAGCAGCTCCACCTTAAACTCAGTAGCATGGTGGATGGGCCGCAAGCCACTCGCGAGCAAACCCATTGGATCAAATAAAACAAAAACGGCCGCTGATCTTAATATTTCGATTGTTTCTCACGAAACGACCTCCTTCTTAATCTACGAAGGTATTACTCGCTCCCACAAACTTCTCCCCAATGTCTTAACCTCACGCCCCAACTACCCTGGCGAGGCTGCAGTCTTTGGGGAAGGCTTTTACACAATGATCGGGGATCGATCCGGTTATCGGGGGAGCGGCTTCACCATCCGTTTCAAAGTTCACCCTCAGGCCAAAAGTGGAGAAGATTTCAAAATCGTCGACGATTACTTTATTGTACTCAACCGGAGTATTCTTCAGGTAATCCCAGAAAATCTTTCGATGAACCTCATTCAATACTATAACTGGCTATTAAGTAATCCTAGTTTATCTCAAGATGATCTAGGAATTTACCAAAGACTTCGTTTGGCCATGCGACCCCATTTCAGCGCACCCTCTGAGGACGAGGTAAAATATGTCAGTTCTCTCACGCAAAACCAGCTTAAAAAACTTGTTACTATGGACCCATCGCCAGAAAGTCGACTTCTATTACTAGACCGAATTGCTAAGTACGTTAACACTGCGAGCGAAGTCCTAAACATCTTTAGCGCGTTAGCAACCTGGAGAGCGACGCTCAACCAAGTTGATGCAACAGAGTTTCTTGATAAACTAAAAAATAAGTCCCTCGAAGATTTCTATAAAATCCTGATTTCGCAGCCTTTAAACCGAGAACAAATTCAAACGGCATGGAGTTTGGGTCTTTTCGAAGAACATCCTGATAAGTACCTTGAATTGGTAATACCCCACCTCAGCAAACCTGAAGATTTTAATTCCGTTTGGTCTAATATTCAAAGTGGCTATTTGGTTGGCGAAAAAATCACTACCAAACAGCTCCGTCCCCACCTGCGCGAACTGATTGCTCGTTTTTTTCGGCTCAATTTAACCCCTGCTGAATTTGATAAAGGTCTTAATGGGATCGACCACGCCATGAAAATCGCGACCTATTGCCTCGATCTGAAAGATCCAGTGGTCTTTGCCTCACTTTTTGTCATGTTCAACGCAAGTCGTTCGTTGAAGCGAGGGGATCCAGTTAAATTATGGACTAAAATGAAGAGTAAAATCTTCGACCTCAATCCCTCTCAAGTAGAGTTAGTCGAGATGATTCACAAATCCTTACCCGCCGTCATGAAAAATGATTTGCTTGAGTATTACTTAGATCACTATCCTGCCCGTCGAGTCTCTGATCTTTTACCTCTGATTAAAGCCATCGAGACTCCCTATTTTTTCGATGAGAGCCAAAAAGAACATGAGCGGTTTAAACAACTCATGTTGAGACTTAGTCGAATGACTGTTGCTGCGTCACCATCAATCAATGCTATTCAGTCGCTGGTCGACATCCCCAGGCTCCCTGACACATTGTTAAAAGAGATAGTTGCCCTAGCGGGCGAGAATTTTTTGACTGAAAATAAGCTCGAAGAATTTTTAAGTAATGATTCAATCAATAAACATGCTGGGTCCTTTATAGAAAAAAACGCGGAACTCATTTTGGCCTCGCCAATAAACTCTCATCTCACCAATCGGCTCTTCCAGTCGGTGAGTTCAAATTCATTAAAGTATGAAATTATAAAGTCCTACATGAAAAACAACCCTGATGATTCTCTTTTTCTTTTAACTCAGTTTACAGAAGACCTTCAAGCCCAAGCCCTTAAGGACATCGGTTTTTTCGAGCCCCTTTGGGCCAAAGCCATAGATTGGTATTTTGAACAGCCAGATACAAGTCATTTGAAAATTGGACCATCTAGAATCTTGGCGCTAAGCCCAACCTCCGCAGCTTATCGCCATTTTCTCCTGCGGTATTTCGAATCAAACAAGAACGACTTCAATGTGGTTGTGGAAACAATGGCTGATGTTAATGATAATCTGATTTCGAATTTAGGACATATAAAAAACATTGATAAAATTCATCAGGAAGTCTTTAATTCGGTAACAAGCCAAATTCCTCACAGAACAACCGTATACCTTGAAAGCTCGCGGAACCGCAGGCTTTTGGGACTCAACCTTTCACCCGATTCAATATTTCGAGCTCTTGCCCTTGCCATTCAAGGGGATTACTATCCCTATGGGACCTTTTTCACCAACTCTTTGCATCTGCAATTTAAAAAATTAGAATCCGCAAATCGATTTCGAGAGCTCATCTCAATTTACATTCTGACCCAGAGAAATACAAAGTTTGCTCATCAAAACGCTGCCACTTTTTTTGGAACATCAGGAACCATTGAAACATTGTTTAGTGCTATCAACGCCAGCCCCGTCCTGTTTGACTCGCCAGAGTCGATGATATTGGCGTTGCAGAAACGTTTTTTCATTGAAGAATTGAAATCGCAAATTGATTCTATTGATCAGAATAAACCTGTTCAGCTCCTTAACCTAAAACAGAAAATTAATAGATTTCAGAAAGATAATTTGCTTTCGGGAGATGTAGCTTCCCAACTATCACGAAGACTTAACCAGCAAGTTGAACGCCTTTCAGAACTAATGCAAGACTATGCTAAAGCTCACCTCGGAGAAGTAGGCTCACTCAAAGACAAGCTTACAACATTGATCAACTACACCAAACCCAAAGACTGGTACATCAGGAAGATTGAAGAAGAACTCGCAAGTTCTGAGAGCGAAATCGCATCGTATTTAGCGTCTCGCCCCCATTTGGTCGAGACTATCAACAAAGTCATGATTAAACCAAAAACAATATCAAAACCCAAGATTAATGAATGCGGACGCGCCCTAGAATAGATTCTACTGAAAAAGGCCAAATCTAGAAACAAGGGCGGTTTTAGGAAAATTAACTTCGCATTGCCTGTCGTTTTTTCACATGACCTGCGCTTTTTGTCGTTTTCGACATTGGAACAAGATCTGCAAAGTTTCTGCTGTAAGGCGTACTTGTTTTAGCTGCTTTTAACAGTCTCATTTCAAGACAAGTGCAACCTACGAACTCAAGTGCAGGAGAATATAGAATGGCATTAATGCGAACAGACAAAATCATGGGACAGGTGTTTTCCATTCGAGGAATGGCACGCATCGCTTTAGTCGCGATCCTCCTTGGCTTCGTGATGAAAGCAGAAATTGATCCCGTCACGAGCTATACCAGCATCACTGAATTCTTCAACCTACCCACCAACGCCACAACCGCAATTCCTGTAACGGAAATCGTCACGAGTGACAAAATTGAGGCCGCACCAACAGCAGAGCCCACGAGCGCTCCAGCGTCTAACCTTTTTTCAGTGCCCGCAGGATTTGAGAATCGCGTCTCTTTTTGGGTCGATATTTATTCCAAATACACCGCCGAAGATGCTGTGTTTCATGATTCGCAGAACCTCTCCCGTGTTTATAAGGTGGTTGATTTACGACCTATCATGAGTTCAAACCTGCACCCATTCGTGAAAGAACATCGTGCTAAAAAATTAATCGAAAAAGAACGCGCTTCCTTGCTTGCCAACTTGCGAACTCTTAAAAAGAACTTTACCAAGACTGTAAACCAAAGTCTGAAAAATGAGGCCGCTAAAAACAAAAATATAGAGCTCTACGAACTTCTTGGGCGCCCAAAAAAAGTGGCTGTGGTCAACGAGGCTATTGAGAATCTTCGAATGCAGTTGGGTCAAAAGAGCTTTGTTGAAAAAGCTTTGGTTAGCTCTGATCTTTATCTACCCATAATGGAAAAAATATTTGAGCAAAAAGGCCTTCCTATAGAACTGACACGAATGCCTTTTGTGGAAAGCTCCTTCAACTTGGCCGCCCGGTCTCGTGTTGGTGCTAGTGGTATTTGGCAAATCATGCCAGCCACTGGACGAAAACTGATGCCTAATGAGATTGTGGACTATCGAAATGACCCGATTAAGGCCACTGAGTTTGCCGCATCACTATTGAAGTTTAATTTTAAAGTTATTGGTACTTGGCCATTGGCCATCACTGCTTACAATCATGGCCCTACCAGTATTGTAAAACTCACTAGAAAATATAAGACCAAAGATCTACCAACCTTGATCAATAAAGTTTATGGATCTCATGCTTTTGCTTTTGCCTCTTCTAACTTTTACGCCTGCTTTCTTGCCATGTTAGAGGTGGAAAGAAATCGTGAGAAATACTTTCCTGAAATCCCGCGTCAGCTCCCCATCGAGTTTACCTCCATTCAATTAAAGAAATCGATCAATTACAAACAACTCTTAAGCTGGTTTGACAAGGACGCCAAAAAGGCCGACCAATTCAATCCTCATTTGGCGAGCTCAGTTAAACGCGGCAGTGCGAAAATCCCAGCAGGCACATACCTTTACGTTCCAAGCATCTTAAATGAATTGGCTTCCAAAGACTTCCCTCGTTTGGCTCGGAAAATTTAAAACTACTGAGGGCAATCCAAGCCCTCCAATAGAACTCGGTCGTCTCTACGGATTCACCCTGACTATGGGTTTGACCTCGGATGAATCCCTTTGGTATGACTTCAGACTCATATCCATCTTTTATTTAAATTTGATGAGCCCAGCAATCTGGCTCATCCCATTTGAGGAGTCCTTTGCGTGAGAGCCGACGGCAGAAACTATAATGAATTAAGAAAAGTGGTCATTACTCCCAATGCATCGGAATATGCAGAAGGAAGCGTTCTCGTTGAATTTGGAAAAACCAAAGTACTTTGCACTGCCTCTCTTGATGAGAATTTTCCAAAGTGGCTGCAGAACACTGGTAAGGGTTGGGTTACCGCTGAGTATGGTATGCTCCCGCGCTCTACCCACACACGCATCAAACGCGACAAATCAATGAATAGCGGACGAACCCAAGAGATTGCGCGCTTGATTGGCCGCTCTCTCAGAGCCGCCGTAGACCTCAAAGGTTTAGGCGAGCATCAAATCATCATTGACTGCGACGTGATCCAAGCCGACGGCGGAACACGAACTGCATCGGTCACTGGAGGATTTGTCGCACTAGCACTGGCACTCAAAAAACTGCATGCACTTTCTGAAATCAAAACGATCCCATTAGTTCAATATGTTTCAGCTATCAGTGTTGGCCTTAAGAACAGCACCCCCTATCTTGACCTTAATTATGATGAAGATTCTTCGATCGAAACCGACATGAACTTTGTACTAACCAACAAACTAGAATTTGTTGAGATTCAAGGAACGGCAGAAGGTACAACATTTAACCAAAAACAACTCGCACAGATGGTAGACGTTGCAACCAGTGGTTGCGTTCAACTTTTCCGCGAGCAAGAAAAGATTATTGGTTCGTTCTTTCCTTTGAAAATGGAGATCTAAAATGGATTTATGGATTGCCACTGGCAACAAACACAAACTCACGGAATTTAAAGTGTTGTTAAACGCATTGCCAGAGTTACGAATACACTCGACATCGGATCTTCCAGTGTTTTCACCTCCACCCGAAACAGGCAAAACCTACCTTGAAAACGTTCGCATAAAGACACGCGCCCTGAAGGCTGTTAAACCAGATCAATGGGTCATGGGTGATGATTCAGGATTGGAAGTGGCTGGCCTGGGTCATTTACCCGGCGTTCATTCGGCGGTCTATGCAGGCCCTAATGCTGCCGACAGTGAAAACCGCGCAAAACTCCTTAAAATGATGCAAATTCGTAATGTGGCCGATCGTTCGGCCGCATTTAAATGTTGCATTGTTTTATATACGCCATCGGGAGAAGAATGGATTTTTGAGGGAAAACTAGAAGGCCAGATCGCTCGCAAAGAAAGCGGTGACTTTGGTTTTGGCTATGACTCTATTTTCGTTCCAAAGGGTGAGACACTAACCCTTGCGGAGCTTAGCCCTGCTTTTAAAAATAAACATTCCCACCGGGCTTTAGCAACTCAGCAATTGATCCAAAAACTCGCATCTTTATAGTTTGAATAGCGGCAAACGAATTTGAGTTGAATGGACCAAGCGGTCCAGCTGTCCCTTTTCAACGAAGTCTATTCCGCCGCTTCAGGACCAATGACTTCTGGAATTTCAGTAATGATCACCTGTTCGGCTGAATCAACAGCCTTGGTCATCTGCAGGGGAATGACTTCCCAAATGCTGTTAATTTCTTTGAGTTTTTTCCAACTCACAAAAATATCAATGTGGCGTCGAATTCGATCATTGGCTCCCATTAAAACCATACGCCCTGCCGCACCTTCTAAGTATTGAGAGGCTTGGTTAAGGTACCGAATAGCCCCAATACTCAAAAAGGGTGCCTTATTTAAATCAACAATAACGTTTTTGGGTCCTTTAGTGATGTACTCGGCCAAAGCATCGACGAACACTTTAGTATGAATAGAATCCACGGTGCCATCGACCGCAAAAATGCCCCAAGTACCAATTTTCTTGCTAAATATCTTCATAATTTCATCTTAGCCTAGCTATAAAAACAGTCAAAAGCCAGAACCCTCGCCTCGACTGAAACTTGACCTCTATCAATACCATTGAAGCTAGGTTCAATTTTCATAAAATCTATTTAGACGTCAAGTTAAACGCTCCCGAGAGCCTCCGCTCAACAGGTGATCATCTTTTACCAATTCTTTAAAAGTTAAATTCCTAGTGACTTCAAAAACACCATGGGCTAGCTTTGGCACCCATGACAGGACTTAAGATCTTTTCCGGCAATTCTAATCCCCAATTGGCTAAAAAAGTTGCGGAAGCTGCGGGTGTTGAACTCGGTTTCTGCCAAATTTCGAGCTTCGCTGATGGCGAAATCCAGGTCGAAATTCATGAGAGCGTGAGAGGTCAGGATGTATTTGTCATCCAAAGCACCTGCCCGCCAGTGAACCAAGCTTATATGGAATTATTCATCATGCTCGATGCTCTTAAGCGAGCTTCTGCAGCTCAGATTACGGCTGTTATTCCTTATTATGGATATGCTCGCCAAGATCGAAAAGTGGCTCCTCGAGCCCCAATCTCT
>JBILOD010000314.1:0-5238 GCA_044374645.1 Pseudobdellovibrionaceae bacterium
GATGATTGGTTACCTGAAGGGAAATGTTTTGGAAGTGGGCTTGGAAACTGCCATTCTTGAAGTGAATGGTGTGGGTTATGAAGTGCTTTGCCCAGGGCCAGTGCTTCAAGATTTGTCCACCCATCGGGATCGTGCCCAAGAACTTTGGATTTACACTCATGTACGCGAAGATGCGCTTCACTTGTTTGGTTTTGCGTCAACCGATGAAAAGGAGTTCTTCCTAACTTTACTCAAGATTAATGGTGTTGGGCCAAAGATGGCGCTTTCTATTTTGAGTGGGGCAAGCATTGAAAAAATCATGGAAATGATTGAGGGCGAGGATGTGAAAGCGCTGACCCAGCTACCCAAGGTTGGTAAGAAGACCGCCGAGCAGATGATTCTTTCGTTAAAGGGTAAGTTGGTTTTGACAACCAGAGGTGATGGCAAAATAGCAACTCCTGTGAGTCAAAACTTGATGCTGATCACCTCGGCCTTGGTGAATCTTGGTTATAAGATCAACGATGTCGAACGAGTCCTTACTGAATTTCCGCGCGATATGGAAGTCCAAGAAGGGGTTCGACGTGGTCTCCAGGTTTTGGCAAAACCACTTTAAACTTTAGTTGTACGCGGCTGTCGTAAATTGGAATCATAAGTTTAAACTGTAAGCTGAAACTGTAAGCTGAAATTGTGAGACTCAACCGTAAACAGAAAATAGTTACCAGAAGTTTTTCGGGAATTTGAAAAAGACTCTAGATGAGTTTAAACGCTAAGGAAGAATGTATGTTTGATCGAGTGGTCGAGGGAAATGCACAAGAGAATGAAAAACTTTGGGAAACCAAATTACGCCCTCTGCGCTTTGAGGATTTTCCGGGCCAAGAACAGGTCAAAGAAAAACTGAAAGTGTTTGTTTCAGCAGCGAAAAAGCGCGGCGAAGCTCTGGATCACACCTTGCTGTGTGGACCACCGGGCCTTGGTAAAACCACTCTGGCTCGAATTATTGCCGAAGAAATGGGCGTTGAGTTTCGCTCGACGTCTGCGCCAGCGATTGAAAAAAAAGGCGATTTAGCGGCTTTACTCACTAGTCTCAAACCACACTCCGTTTTGTTCATTGACGAGATTCACCGTTTAAGTCGCGTGCTCGAAGAGTATTTGTATACGGCCATGGAAGATTTTTTCATCGACATCATGACCGGTGAAGGTTTGGGCGCCCGCAGTATGAAGTTTGAGCTTTCGCCTTTCACGCTGATTGGTGCGACGACGCGAGCCGGGCTGTTGCATGGACCCTTTATTGATCGTTTTGGGATCATGGAGCGGTTGCAATTTTATGATCGCCCTTCGTTAGAAAAAATTGTGGATCGTTCTGCCGGGATTTTAAAAATGCAAGTAGACGCCTACGGTGTTCGCGAAGTGGCGAGACGCAGTCGGGGCACGCCTCGTATTGCCAATCGCCTATTAAAACGCGTGCGTGATTACGCTGACATTCACGGCAATGGAGTGGTGGATGAGGGGATTGCAGAGTTTGCGCTAAATCAACTCGGTGTGGATAAGCATGGGCTCGACGAAATGGATCGTCAGATCCTCAGCTTAATCCATGAAAAGTTCAGTGGTGGACCGGTAGGCGTGGAAACTCTTGCTGCGGCCCTGAGTGAAGAGCGTGACACTCTGGAAGAAGTTTATGAGCCCTATTTGTTGCAAGAAGGGTTCATTATGAAAACGCCACGGGGCCGAGTGGTCACTGAACTAGCTCGGGTTCATTTGGATGATCGGTCCAAACCAATTTAAACATGATGTTTGAAGAGAGAGGGTTTCATGGGATTGAAACGCAGATCAATAAAAAAATCAGGTTGGGAACCATTACGACCAGGGGCCATCGTTGATGTGGTGGCTCCGGCTTCCAAGTGTTCCTTGGAAGAGCTTAATGCAGGTGTTAAGGTGCTTGAGTCTTGGGATTTACAGGTTCGAGTATCCCCGGATATTTTTGGCGAAAATCTATTACACGCTCAAGATGATAAAATCCGCTGGCAACAGTTTCGAAAAGCCTTGTTAGCGAAAGATTCTTCGGTGATCTGGTGTGCTCGCGGAGGGTATGGTTCAATGAAGCTGCTTCCGTCACTGGCTAAGATGAAAAAACCAAGTCACTCCAAATTGCTTGTCGGATTGAGTGATATCACGTCGCTGAATGTTTTCTTGAATCAAAAATGGAAATGGCCGGTTTTGCATGCGCCGATTCTTTCGCGGGTAGGGCGTGGAGATCTTCCGTCGGATTCGATGGATGAGCTCAAACAAATCTTATTTGGCGAAAAGGCCGAAGTCGCTTACGATCTCAAACCCATGAATCAAAAAGCCAAAACCATACGCTTGGTGAAGGGCCCTTTGGTGGGTGGTAACTGGGCTACAATGATGGCAGGTCTTGCCACTCCTTTTGAATTACGCCCAAGAGGGACCATTTTGTTTCTAGAGGATGTGGGTGAACGTGGTTACAAGTTAGACCGCTTCTGGGAGCAGTTATCACAGATGAAATTTCTCGACAAAGTCAGTGCCATCATCTTTGGTGACTTCACTGAGGGCAATGAACCGAATGGTACAAGTTTGATGTGGGAGGTTTTGCGTCTCAGGGCGGAAGCTTTCCATAAACCGGTTTATTGCGGCATTCCTGCAGGACATGGTTCCATTCAGAGAGCTTTGCCCCTGGGGCTGGAGATGCAAATTGTGCAAAGCAAGGGCATAATCAAGGCGAGTTTGCCGACTGGAGTTTCAGCCCTCATCGCGAAGGATCACCCGACGGGACGGCGGGGTTTATGAGTTCGGAACGTCAACAAATGTGGCAACAGCACTTTGATCAATGGCTGCAGCCATTTTGGCAAACAGCCACACCGGGACTCTGCTTTGAAGTTTATCGTTCGGGTCAGCTCTGGGCTGATTATCGGGGTGGTGAGCATTACCCTTATTATGATCTCGCTAGTCTCACGAAAGTTTTATTCACTGTGCCCGCCATGATGCTTGCGCTGGAACATCAGCTCTGGCGCTCCGAAACCCTGGTGCAGGAGGTGCTGCCGTGGTGGCCTCATTCACAAACAAAAATAGTTGATTTGCTCACTCATTCTTCGGGGTTGGTGTGGTGGAAACCCTTTTACCAAGACTTAATAAAAGTACCCACCTTGGCCCAACGCTGGGAGGGGCTACGCCATGAACTAGAAACTTCCACCCTCATTGACTCTCCTAAAGCCGTTTATTCGGATGTCGGTTTTTTAAGTTTAGCGTTTATATTACAAGCCCTTTGGAAGCAGCCTCTCGAACAGATTTGGGATCGTGCGAAAGATGAGTTCGCTCTGGGGTCAAATTTGCATTGGAATCCCAGCGGAGTTGAGGGGGGCGGTCCTCGGCACCCTGTGAGCGATTATGCGCCGACGGAGCATTGTGCGTGGCGAGGGCGGCGAATGCAGGGGGAGGTCCATGATGAAAATGCCTGGGCGCTTGGAGGGCTATCCAGTCATGCGGGGTTATTTGGTCATTGTGCTGATGTGGCCAAAGTGTTTCTCACTTTTCGAGCGGCCTATTTTGATTCTCAACATTCACTCCATCGAGCGGTTAAATTTTTTACGCAGCGGCAAATACCATCAGAACGAGGGGATTGGGCTCTTGGGTTTGTGATGCCGACACCGGGAGCATCTACCAGCGGGCAGTATTTTTCGAGCACTTCGGTAGGGCATACGGGATTTACCGGAACTTCTGTTTGGTGGGATAAAGACAGGGACTTACTCATCGTGATTTTATCAAACAGGGTTTATTTGGGGCGGGAGAAACGAGAGTTTGCCAAGCTGCGCCCACTATTGCATGATGAAATAGTCTCGTTATTACGTCGGGATGAAAGGAACTAAATGATGTCGACTGAAGTGAGCCAGATTCGTCCTGGGCAGACTGTTCACTTAATGGGGATTTGTGGAACCGCCATGGCTTCTCTTGCTGGTCTACTGAAAGATCGCGGCATCAAGGTGACGGGCAGTGATCAGAATCCCTACCCTCCAATGTCCACACAACTTGAAAACCTTGGTATTTCCGTGATGGCGGGTTATCGTCCCGAGAACCTCTCCCATAAACCCGATTTAGTGATCGTGGGCAATGTGATTTCGAAGTCGAATCCTGAAGCCCAGGAATTGCTGCGTTTGAATTTGCCCTTTACCTCATTGCCCAAAGCCCTTGGTGAGTGGGTCATCGATCAACGCCAAAGCCTAGTAGTCAGCGGTACCCACGGTAAAACTACAACCACGAGTTTGCTCGCTTGGGTGGCAGAAACCGTGGGTGTGCAGCCAGGGTTTTTGATTGGTGGAATTCCGAAAAATTTCTCTCTCAGTTTTCGCAACCCTCATGGTGATTATTTTGTTATTGAAGGGGATGAGTACGATACGGCTTACTTTGATAAAGTCCCAAAATTTATTCATTACAGGCCGAAACATGTGATTCTCACTAGTATTGAATTTGACCACGCTGATATTTATGCGGATTTGCAGGCTGTGAAAGACGCATTTCGCCGTTTGATTGAACTCATTCCTGAGGATGGCACCCTCCTGTACAATGGCAAAGATGCTAATATTCGAGAGTTGTTACAGTACGGAAAAGTGAAGAAAAAAATTAGCTACAGCAATAATAAGTCTGATTATATGGCTAAGGTTGTGTCGCGAACATCCGAAGGCACTGTCTTTCAGGTCTTTCATGGTCCTATTTTTATGGGCGAATTTTTTATTGCAATGACCGGTGACTACAACGTAATGAATGCCACATCGGTTATAGGCTTGGCGGATCAATTGGGTTGGCCCGTTGAAGGCGTGCGCGAAGGTTTAGCCAGTTTTCAGGGAGTGCGCCGTCGCCAAGAAATCATTGGAGAGCCTCGGGGTATTACCATCATTGAAGATTTTGCTCACCACCCCACAGCGGTGCGTGAAACGATTCAAGCCATTGAAACCAAATATGCTGGCCGTAAAGTGTTTTCAGTGTTTGAACCACGTTCGGCCACTTCACGGCGTCGGGTGTTTCAAAAAGAATATGTGTTAGCGTTCAAAAAAAGTCAGGAAGTGCTTATTGCTGAAGCCTATGATCAAGGTAAAATTGAAGCCGGAGATCGCTTCTCATCGGCGGAGCTCGTTGCTGACTTGGTTAAAGAAGGTTGTTTGGCTCATAGTTTTAGTGGGGCCGATGCCATTGTTGACTACCTTGGTGAGAAAGCTAAACCCAACGATGTCATTCTTATCATGAGCAACGGCG
>JBILOD010000235.1:0-6267 GCA_044374645.1 Pseudobdellovibrionaceae bacterium
TTTTATCGTGTTTATCGCTCTCATGCTCATTTTTATGTCCGCTGGTTGTTTTTATATCGGACGGCGGCTGATTTGGGGATTCCCTCGTTTACGAACAAAAAAGGTCTATGTTTATGTATCCTTAGGTTTGTTCGTGGCCATTCAAGCCTTGGGGCCACTCTGGTATCGCCTGTCCCCCTGGGCGGCGCAACGCCCCTTTGTTTTGCAGTGGCTCACATATGTTTCAATGGGGTTTATGGCCAGCCTCTTTTTTTATTATTTGGCAGCCGAACTCCTCGTCTTTATCGTCAAAAAAATCCCACTCTTTTTCAGTTCAACGGATCAAATTGAAAATCTGGAGCGCCGCCTCTTTCTGGGGATCAGTTTTTTCTCTGTCGCAACGGCCGCCGCGGGAACAAAAACCGCTCTTGATGGTCCCACGATCGAGACTGTCGAAATTCCGCTAAAGAATTTACCCGCGGAATTCACTGGTTTTTCCATTGTCCAGATTTCGGATCTTCACGTTGGACCGACCATTAACAGAGATTATGCTCAGAAGGTGGTCGAACTCACTCAATCGCTTCACCCCGATTTGATCGTCATGACGGGTGATATGATCGATGGTTTCCCTGAGGAGCTCCGTCCCCACTTGGAGCCACTTAAATCTCTGCATGCGCCTCATGGAATTTTTTATTGTACCGGTAACCACGAATATTATTGGGGTGGTCAGCAATGGTGCGATGAGTTTCGCAACATGGGTTTTACAGTTCTCCTCAATGAAAGCCGTTTAGTCACCAAAGGTTCGGCGAATATCTGTGTGGGTGGAGTGACGGATCTAAGGGCCGAACAATTTATCCCTGAACATAAACCGGATGCACTCAAAACGTTTGCTGGAATCCCCAAAGAGACCATTAAGATCCTCCTGGCTCATCAACCGGGAGCCTATCCACAGTCACTTGACGCCGGTGTTCATCTTCAACTCTCTGGTCACACTCACGGAGGGCAATTTTTCCCATGGAGTATTTTTGTTGCAATCACCCATAAGTTCTACCGAGGTCTTTACTTTTACAAGGATCTCTGGGTTTATACTAATCGAGGGACCGGCTACTGGGGGCCACCACAGCGTTTTAGTGTCCCGCCAGAAATTACTTATATACGCTTAACAAGGGGAGCTTAAATGCCGCAAGAATCCCAAGGTGAATTAGATGTGGTGCAAAAGACTGAAGTTCCACAGCGTTATAAAGTTATTTTATTGAATGATGATTTTACTCCTATGAACTTTGTTACCTTTATTTTGCAGCGATATTTTGGTAAAACAACCGAAGAGGCCGAACGCATCATGTTGGATGTGCATCAACAAGGCTCCGGAGTCGCTGGGGTTTATACCCGTGAGGTGGCCGAGATGAAAGTGCATCAAGTGAACACCGTTTCCAAACAAAGCGAATACCCTCTAAAAACCATCATGGAGGCAGAGTAATGTTAAGTCGCGAATTAGAACGCCTATTATCTGAAGCCGCCGAATTAGCTAAGATCCAACGGCACGAGTTCATCACATCAGAGCACATTCTCCTGACTCTGACACGATCCCCTTATATTGTGGAAATACTTGAAGCCTGTGGTGCGAATGTTCAGAAACTCAAAAAACAGCTTGAAACCGACATTCAAAAGAATAGTCCGACCATCTCTAAAGAACAAATTGAGATGGCTGGAGGTGAAAGCCTTTGGATGCCTGAGTTCACCTTAGCGGCCCACCGCCTATTGCAACGAGCCGCCATGCAGGTGCAAAGCTCTGGCAAAAAAGAAGTGACCGTCGCCCATGTCTTGATTTCCTTGTACTATGAAAGCAATTCGCCTGCCGTCTACTTCTTAACTCAAGAGGGTGTGCGGCAATTTGATATCATTCAGTACATTTCCCATGGGCGTCAGCCAGCTACGACCGAAACTCCAGTCAATCCTGAATCCGAAAACAGCGGTACTACACAAAGCTTATTAGATTCCGTGTGTGTAAATCTTAACGAAAAGGTTCGCCAGGGAAAGTCGGATCCGATGATTGGTCGTGAGGATGTGGTCGAGCGAGCGGTTCAAGTGCTGTGTCGACGCACCAAAAACAATCCCCTCTTTATCGGTGAACCGGGCGTTGGTAAAACAGCCTTAGCGGAAGGGATTGCACAAAAAATCGAACAAGGTTCCGTTCCTGAAAACCTGAGGAAAGCCGTCATATATGCCCTGGACATGGGAAGCCTGATGGCCGGCACAAAGTTTCGGGGAGACTTTGAAACTAAAATCAAAAATATTTTGAAAGAACTCGCCGCTCTTCCTAAGGCCATTTTAATGATCGATGAGATTCATACTTTAGTAGGAGCCGGTGCCACCAATGGTGGCAGTCTTGATGCGGCTAATTTATTAAAACCAATGTTAGCCGACGGGCGCCTCAGCTGCATTGGCACAACCACTCACCAAGAGTACCGTCAACACTTTGAAAAGGATCGTGCTCTCAATCGTCGCTTTCAGCGCATTGATGTCAATGAACCAAGCCTTGAAGAGAGTTACTCCATCTTAAAAGGTCTACAGTCGCGCTACGAAGAGTTTCATAAAGTACGCTTCACCGACGAAGCTCTGCATTCGGCGGTAGAACTTTCCTCTAAGTATCTGCATGGACGTCAACTGCCGGACAAAGCGATTGATGTGATCGATGAAGCGGGCTCGCGAGTGCGTTTGCATCCCGATTTAGCTCCACAGGGCCTTATCGACGCCAAAGTGATTGAAAAAGTCATTGCATCGATCACGCAAATTCCTGTGGGCACCATCACACTCAATGATGTGCAACAACTTAAGGATCTGGATAAAAAACTAAAGGCCCACATCTTTGGGCAAGATGAAGCCATTTCCACTTTGGTGAATGCCATCAAACTTTCACGCTCTGGATTAAGCCGCGAGAACAAACCCATAGGCTCCTTTTTGTTTAGTGGTCCCACCGGCGTAGGAAAAACGGAAGTGTGTCGACAATTGGCGCAAATCATGGGACTCCCCCTCACACGCTTTGATATGAGTGAGTATATGGAAAAACACGCAGTTTCACGCCTCGTGGGAGCGCCTCCGGGCTATGTTGGTTTTGAACAAGGCGGATTACTCACTGAGGCCGTCAACAAAGCGCCTTACTGCGTACTGCTGATGGACGAGATCGAAAAAGCGCATCCAGATATTTGGCCCATACTTTTGCAAGTGATGGATGCCGGGCGCCTCACCGACAGCAACGGTCGCACTTCTGATATGCGCCATGTGATTCTCGTAATGACAACGAATGCTGGTGCCGCCGATGTCGCGAAGGGGCGCATTGGTATTGGCCAGGAGGATCGTCAGGGTATTTCTCTTAGTGCGATCAAAAATGTGTTCACGCCTGAGTTTTTAAATCGCCTTGATGCCATTGTCGCATTCAAAGATCTTGACCAAGAGATCATCTTACAAGTGGTGGATAAATTTCTCCATGAACTGAGTTTGCAGTTATTGCCAAAGAAGGTGACTTTAGAAGTCACCTCCGCTGCCCGCCAGTTTTTAATGCAAAAAGGCTACGATCGCGCCTACGGGGCTCGCCCGATGGCTCGTGCCATTGACGAGTGGCTCAAAAAGCCCCTCGTCGATGAACTCCTCTTTGGCCATTTGGCCCAGGGAGGCGAAGTGCATGTGGATTGGCCATCAGGAGGGGATAAACTTGTCATTACCACGCGGGCCCACGTATTAGCTCTTGCCAGTCTTGACAAACCCAAGACTGAACCCATTGTCTAATCGTCGACTGATTTAAAAAGGGAGTTAAAAGCTTATGGTATTTCTGAAACGAGTTTTTTTGTTTATTCTGACAAACATTTTAGTTATTGCGTCCATCAATATCTTGATTGGCTTGCTATCGGCATTCTTTGGAATTCAAATTCACCCAGGCACTTATAGCGGATTGCTCATTTTCAGTGCCTTGATGGGCACTGGTGGCGCGTTCATTTCTCTATTTCTATCTAAGCATATGGCAAAATGGAGTATGGGCGTAAAGATCATTGATCCTCAAACGGCTCATGGTGAGGAACGCACTCTTGTCACCATGGTCCACGACTTGGCCCGCAAGGCGGGTCTGCCAAAAATGCCAGACGTGGGCATTTATCAAAGCCCCGACATAAATGCATTTGCAACCGGCCCCAGCCGAAGCAGTTCTTTGGTGGCGGTCTCTGCTGGTCTACTCCAACGCATGAATCGTGATGAGATTGAGGGTGTTCTTGGCCATGAGATTGCTCACGTCGCCAACGGCGATATGGTGACAATGACCCTTGTTCAAGGGATCGTAAACACCTTTACTATCTTTTTGGCCCGCTTACTCTCTGGCATCATCAGTCAACAGGTTGAAGAGCGAAACCGTTTCATGGTTCGATGGATGATGACGATGTTGTTTGACATGCTATTCGCAATCTTGGGATCGATCGTTGTGAACTACTACTCGCGCCAAAGGGAGTTCCGTGCGGACGCGGGAAGTGCCCGCATTACAAGTCGAGAAAAAATGGTTGCCTCCCTTCGCAAACTACAGGCCGTGTATGAAACTCCAATGCATCAAGAAGATATGGCGACCGATAATGGCTTAAATGCCTTTAAGATTTCCAATCGTTCTAAAAGAGGTCTCATGCACTTGTTTTCAACGCATCCGCCATTGGAAGAGCGCATTCAAAGACTACAGAGTTTCATGGGGCGATAAAAGCCTCTGCCTACTGGAAACAAGGGCAATGAGTCATCGCGAGCGCACTCAGCGGCCCTCAACGCGTTGACGAACCCTCTTGATGAACAAGGGTTCCGCAAGCCGGAACCACAGTCACCGTCATTAACAAAATTTGTTTGGTCTGTGCGGCCGTTTGGCAGATTCTGCTGAAAAAGAGAAGAAAGAGTTTCAGATAGAGTTCCGAACGACCCACTTTAGCTAAGAACGCTTTAATCCACCTTCATATTTTTTAGAAAGCCCGATAGAAATACTGCGACTTAAAACTCCAAAAGCCCCTGGCAAACTCAACAAAGTTCCTTTAGTTGATCAACTCTTTGACACTCAAAAAGATCGCTGGCTCAAAGCGTCCAAAACCAGTAATCTAGTTATATGGTACGACCAGGGGGAATCATGATTCGCACTGTCTTAAAATGCAGTAGCCTGCGACTTTGGATCACTCACGGAATAGTCACGACACTTATTCTCAATCCCTTCATTCTGGCTCAGGCCAAAATTACTTCTAAGGGAGGTCACCCCGAAGAAGCTCAGCAAGCTCGCGGCCCAGCCTCTGTCGATCCAGAAGAAGATCTCAATCCTAGCGCAAAAAAAGAACAACCCAGCTCCCCGTCCACGAACTCTTCAACAACTCCCTCGTCTTCTGCAACATTGCCACCAGCTAAGGGCACCCCTCCCCCTGAACCCGCCAAGATGCAAGATGCTCAACTCGTGAATTGCCAAATGATTCCAGTTAAGAATTTTAATTTCCCCTCATTTAATGAAGCCTATGAAAAATTCGAAAAAGCAAAGGCCGCCTATGCAGCGGAATGCCAACAGACTAAACTGGATGAAAAAGTCAGTACGGTTGCAGTAACAAGTGATGGTCACGGTGCGGCTCAAGTTGCCGACGGCAATGCCAAGGCAGCAGCCACCGGCTTGGTCGTAAAAGAGACTTTTGAGGCTAAATGCAAAGACCTCTACGCCAAGGTGGAAGAAGAAAAAAATAGGGCTGAAAAGGAACTAAAAGCTTTTAGAGCTTCTTGTGAGCAAGAGGCCATCACTATAGGTCAGCAAGCTGGATCAATCTCCCTTTGCGCTGAACCCATCGCTTCCAACAAAAAGAGTTGCGAAAAAAACGGTGAAGAGAAAAAAGACTCAATCTCTGAAGTTTGGGATTGGGTGATGGACAATAAACTGCTAGTGGCTGGATTACTGACCGCTGTCGGGGGCGGACTCTACTCGATGCTTTCATCCAGCGAAAAACAAGGAAACGACTTTAAAACTGATCCCAAAAGTTTCGAAAAACCCGAAACCAAAACGCCAGAGACTAAGACTCCAACCGAAAAACCTAAGGACACCGTTGCCGATGAAAGATTCAATCCATTGACTGCCCCATATTGCCAGTCATCGCAAAAACCCCTTGAGTGCTTTGTCACTCCTGGGTGCGACATGAAATGCGTGGCAAGTAAATACGGTGTTCCCGACTATGCGGGTATGGACCGTGATACAACTCGTATTGATCAGGATGGCCGTGTCGTTGATGGAATCTCAGGTCTCGCTGC
>JBILOD010000282.1:0-5656 GCA_044374645.1 Pseudobdellovibrionaceae bacterium
CCGGTGAGTTCGGTAACGTCCATTTTCTTTGCGTTAATCGTTGGGTGGACCGGCGACAACGCCATTCAGTTTCTCTTCGCTGGAGAGGACCTTGTCACTGGCGCCGCCGAGAGAGCCTCCGCCAGTCTGATGCAGACCCTACTCTTCTGTGGCAGCAGTTTGTTTTTGGTCTTCCATACCTTTATTCCGATGAAGTTACTCGGTGCCATGTTCGTACTGGGATTTTTTATCACTTACATGGGTGATTTGTGGATACTCAAAGGGCTTTTGAACTTTCAGAGACAAAAATTCAAATAGTCGCCCCTATTGATGCTATTTTTCCCATTTTGATTTTTTTTGAACTTCAAGGTTTAAAATTAAGCCCCAATAATGTAAGTTTTCAAATAGATCTTTTCGGGGAGCTCTCCATGTCCGCCAATGAAAGTCCTGATGCCCAAAAAGCAGGATTCCTTTTGCTACGAATTGGCACCGCTCTTTTTAGCGCGGGGGCCAACACCGAACGCATTTATACCACACTGAACCGTATTGCCAGCGCACTGGGTTTTGAAGCCGGCGTCCATTTGGTCGATCGGGTCTTACATCTCCAACTCATTGACAAAGCCAATCAACAACCTGTTTTTCGACAATTGCAGCGAACTACTGGATACCGAAACAACTTTACTTTAATCTCCGGTATCAGTCGAATGAGTTGGAATATCGTCGAAGAAAAGTGGTCTCTGGGACAGATTCAATCCGAGGTCGATAGACTTTTCTCCCTGCCCCTCTACCCTCGGTGGGTTTCGTTCGGACTCGTGGCCCTGGCGGGAGCGTCCTTTTGCCGGCTTTTCGGTGGTGGCCTCTATGATATGCTCACCGTTTTCCTTGCGACAACCGTTGGGCTCTCGGCCTTAGAAATCGCAAAACAATGGATGTTTAATAGTTATTTGTCCATTTATGTGGCCAGCCTTGTTTCCTCATTCACAACGTTGCTCTTGATTCATTCGGGCATCGGGATCGATCGCGAACACACACTTCCTGCGGCTCTCATATTTATGGTTCCGGGCGTACCACTCATCAATGCGTTTTCAGATTTAATTGATGGCCACACATTGAATGGCCTAATTCGAACCCTCAACGGCTTAATGATCGCCTTTAGCATCGCCTTAGGCTTGCTCACGGCGTTTTTCATTCTGCCATTATCCTGAAAGTGATGGAGGTGAGTCAGTGAATTTCGATTTGTCTCTCTTTGAAAAGGCTCTGTGGTTCTCATTAGCAGCATTAGGCTTTGCCGTTTACTTTAATGTTCCTAAGCGTACCATCATCGTCACAATGATTCTCGCTAGTATGGGTGGATTATGTAAATTGGGCTTAATGGAGCTCGGACTCAACGTCATCCTTGCATCACTCGTTGGAGCCAGTATCATCGGGATTCTGGCCATCCAAGCAGCGCATAGCCTCCACGCACCACATTTCGTGTTCTCCATCGCTGCCGTCATCCCCATGGTTCCGGGAGGATATACCTACCGTACAATGATGGGTTTGATTGAACTCAGCAACAATCGACCAGAGTCTGAGCAACTGGTTCTTCTCACTACAACAGTTCATAACGGTTTAACCGCAGCCTTTATTACCATGGCCCTGGCCGTTGGAGTAGCCGTGCCAATGCTAGCCACTCGCCGCAGCTCGGGTAAACATATTCGATTGATCAAACATCAAAGTTGATTTCGGATATCGGTAATTAAATCCACTCGGCATCCCTCCATCAATTGAGCCAGCTTCCCAATTAAACAAACGATGTTCACTACGGAAACATAGAAACGCCCAAACATGGCACAGGGTTTGCTGGTATTTTAAGTAACATGAGGACTTAAATTGATGAAGAATTTCCGTACTATGCCCCTTACCGTTTTATTGATGACCTCGCTGATGCCCTGTTGGTTCGGAGTTTTCGCTTATGGCGGACAGCTACGCTGTTTAGAAATGGGTCTCAAAACACCCCCTCCCTCATTAAAGTGGCTCAACGACCTATTTCAAATTGAAGGTGGTCATAAACAATTTGTTGTGCCAAACGAACAAAACACCGAAGACTTTGTTCCACACCTGGCAAATCATCCTGGCGGTATCTACTTGAGTGTTGGCACCGAGAGAGGCCTAATGGGTGCCGTAAAAAGTCGCTCCGGGGCTCTACTTTGGGTTGATCGAGAATCTCATATTAAGGCCTACAATCTCTCTACCCGGGGCCTGTTAGCGTTAGCTAAAATTGGCGACGTCGACGACTACCTTGAATTACGCCTTCATGCCTCCGAAGAGACTATTCACGCCCGCGTAGAGAAGGCCCTTAAAGAACGGCAAGTATCAACAGAAATCTTGCTCCCACTGTTATCCCCAAATTTTTTCCCATGGTGGACTGAAGTCGTTCGCAAAAACTCCGCCTGGAGTGGCTTCGATCGCGATCTGGATAAGGCCGATATTTTTGCTATGGCCAACTATTTGAGAGATCCAAAAGAACTCGCATACGCCCAAAACCTGATACTTTCCAATAAGGTGTACATTCTCGAAGCCGACCTTGCAGAAATCGAAGTTATAAGTGATCAACTCAAGTCGATTCAACAGCAACATGGATTTTATTTACACTTTCTTGACTTCAGTAATGCATGGGAAGAGGGTTATTTGGGCCATGCCAAGTCCGTGGACCTCATACGGGCTCTCAGCAATGCAACACTCAACTCCAACCACTTTAAGGTGCTGGCATCAATCATTGATTACAATAGGCCCAACAACGGTAATACAAACAGCCGTTGGAGATTCACCAGCAAGGAAGTTACAGCCGGTTCAAACACCGACGCTGAAATTTGGAACCATTTTCGCTTGCTCGCCCAAATTGGCCAGTTCAAACACAACCCCATCGAGTTCAGGAATTCGCGTTTGAGTAATGACTGGTGAAACATCTTATCACCACCTAAAATTGAACACCCTGACATTTTTTGTCACCAGCCACTAATCATTGCCAGCGGTGTAAATAAATAGTTTTTATTTAAATGCACATCTTGTCAGTCAAGGCTGTTTCTGCTATAATCTCCGCCAAAGCCTATACCAACTCAAGGACCTATTGATGCAGCACCAAGATCAACCTCATTTCCGTGTGCGACAATCTGTCTTCAAACGAAAACCTCGCACTCTCAGGTTGCTGTTCTTTGGGCTCTGTTGGAATCTGGCGTCGACCAATGCTTTCGCTTCCACCCTCCCACTTGATCACTCTCTCCTGCGTTGCGAGCAAAGCCTTCAAGCCCGCTCACAAAAGAATCCCACCAATCATCAGGCGACCTCCGCCCTTCCAGCGCAGGACCTCCTTCTCCATATCAGCAAAGTGGCAATGATCGTTCCTGAGTTCCAGTTCATTCGTGAAGCCGCGCAACAGACTGGCCTTCGCGTGTGGCTCTTTGGTGGAACTGCGGCGAGTTTTCTTCATTATGCTAAGTGGGATCTCGAACGGCAACGCGGCCTGATGCATTTGCAGGATGATCGATTTGACTACGACTTCACAAACATCTTCCGTAGCACCCAGGATCTGGACATTGTTGTCGATGCGTCCCCTGAACGAGCGCGCGAATTCCAAAACTTATTGGCCAACCGCTTTCCACACTTTTTGGGTTCGAAGGCCAACAAGTGGGAGGTTCGGACCCTTCGGCACCGCATAGGAATGCCTGGTGACCCCGGCTTCAAAGAGGCGCTCTTAGATGACACTGACTTTCACAATCAGAACACCGACTCAAACTCGATCGGCATGGTGGAACTCACCCAAAGAGGCCAAGAACCAATGGTGCGTGACCTTAAACATTGGCAGGAACCAGAGAGTCGTTTTTTAAGAGACGTTCTACAAAATAAAATTAGTTTTTTACGCTCTCCTAAACACTTCACCACCATTCGTGCCCTTGCCGGTGAGAATCCAGAGATTTTGTCGGTCGTTCGTTTTTTGGTCAAAGCATTTCAGTATGAGCTGAGGATTTCTGAAAGTGATCGAGCGACACTCCATGAAATCATCAAATCCTTCGATCCTGGTACCCTTAAGAACTCCGCTGCCCGCCGTCGCCTTGGGGAAACAGCTCAAAAGCTCATCTTCCATGCGGTTAACCTGGAGTATGCCATCAACACTCGCGACGAACTGGGCCTGCGTCGCAAACTCATCAGTCTGGGCGATCCTCTGGCAACACAAAGTTTCGCCTGGTGGCTTAACCGTGAGCCTTTACGTTCCCAGCCCGTAGGCCTCGGAGATGGCCCAACGGCCGCCGAGTTAAAACTAAATATTCTCGCCCATGAAACCAATAATTTCTTGGCCTATGAATCCATCACTCGTTCCCATTCGGGAGAGCCCAACGTATTGACCTCAAGAGACAAAGCCCTTGGGGAGGCTGCCATTTATGGCGATGGTTTTTATACCCGCATCGGCAAGGAAGGTGCGCGCGGTTCTGGTTTTACGATACGCTTTCGCATTGATCCCGGAGCACGACAAGGGAGCGATTTCACTCTTGCCGCCGATGACTTTGTTATCGTTCATAACAAACGCGCGCTCTCTGTGATTCCCGAGTCCCTCAATCTATCGCTGGATGACCTGCTCCAAATGGCAGAGCACCAAGAAAATTTCGCGATTGATCACTCTGACCTAGGGCTATTAGAAAAGTTAAAGCGTAAAATGAACGCTACGAAGATTAACGATGAATTTTCTGCCCTCCTAAACTCACACTCTCCAAAAAACTTAGACCGTCTGATTGAGATCATCAATGCTTTTCACTCTGGTACGATTTCTCGTCTTATCAGTGCTGAGGTGCTCGACCATGTCGCAATGACACTCTACGAACGCGTGCAATCATGGGCCAAATCAAATAATGAAGCGGATCAGATCAATTATTTGCGAGTGGTCGGCCCCATCGCAAAATTGCTGGACAAACAGAAAACACTGCTCATCAGTGACTTTCAAAAACACCTGAAGGCCATATATCAAACGAATACAAATGCTTTCAATTTACAGTTCACGGCTGCCACTGAAAATCTGTTTTCCGGCATTACCTTACCCCACAGCCTCGGGCTTCTGACTCCTCAAAGCCTAGAACACAATCTTGATATCATGAAGGATCTCGCAAAATCCCATCGCACTCGAATTCAAGGGGAGTTCTCCCGTTGGCCCAAAAGTACCGATTGGCGCAAGCGAACTCTCTCTGGGGAAATAATCAAGCTCATTGATCAAGCTCTTGAGGAGGATCGAGTCACCTTTTTTGAAAACCTGACTGAGGCAGGCCTTTTGGAACTCACATACACCAATGTCAGTGGTTATTCGTTGCTCATGCTGGCAGCCTACTACCGATCCGAGGGATTGATTCGTTGGCTGGCCCGGAATCCTAAGTACCCAATAGGTCGCACTGATAAACTGGGTTTCAATGAAGTGGAACAACTGCATCGGTTTGGTTTTGATCGGGCGGCAAATATTGTGACTGCCATTCAACCAGAATGGTTCGAACGAATGATGGAGCCCCATGACCAAAACCGATCTGCGCACCCAGTTAAAAAATTTGTGCGCTTCGAGGCCGGTCAATTTATGATGGGCAATATTGAAAAAAAAATATTGACGGCGATCACAAAGCCCTTTGCCGTTTTTTCAACTGCTACAACGGTCGAACAGTGG
>JBILOD010000236.1:0-6219 GCA_044374645.1 Pseudobdellovibrionaceae bacterium
GCTTAAAGATTTTTTTAAACTCGCCGATGAGATAAAAATAAGAAACCGTTCAGCGGGATCTTGACCAGTGCCCTTTAGTGTCATTTATCCATGAAGCAATACGCAATAAACAGGTTTCATTTAAAGGATATGTCTCTGAATCTTAGAGATTCGGCATTTTGATTGCAAAGGCAATTGTAAAGCTAAGTGGCCTTAAGGCCGCTTATTGAAATTAAAGGAGTTGAATATATGTCACGCCGATGGAAATCAGGTTTCGCAGCTGGAATAGGCTTTGTTTTCATAACTAGTGCGAGTTTCGGAGTGGCGCAGGACTTTAACGTGATTTCCCAGCAGTCAAACTGGTCCAAGACTTCCA
The DNA here is from genome assembly GCA_044374645.1 of Pseudobdellovibrionaceae bacterium. Lineage (GTDB taxonomy): Bacteria > Bdellovibrionota > Bdellovibrionia > Bdellovibrionales > Bdellovibrionaceae > CAUJGP01. Next base: position 356 of record JBILOD010000236.1, read on the forward strand.
TTTATCCCTTTGACTCCGAGGCTGAAATTTCCATTGTCGAAACTGTTTTGAGCCGTATTAAGCCACTCATGCGCGAAGATTTGAGAGATCTATTGTCTGAAACCGCTATGGTTATAAATCACTCTGAGCGCAAAGTGACCGAAACATATCAGGGGTGGGGCCCCGAAGATGACCCCGAATATATAGAAGGTGATACAAAATTGTTTGGTAGTGAAAATGGATCCATCAAAATTAACATCACGGAAAAAGCCGTTGTCGGAATGGCTCTTATGTTGCACTTGGAAAGACTTTACCCTCAAAATAAGGAGATAGCTCAAGCCCTTCTGTATGAATGGCTTAGCTTCTTTTCGCACGAAGTCCTTCACGTTAAACAATTTAAAACTAATCCGGTATTTACTTTACGTTCGAAAGAAGATTGTCCCCAAGGAGACTGTAACTCCGACAAACTAGAAGGAACCAAAATCAAAAATCTTCATTACGAAGGAGAGGCGTTGTCATTGGGGCGAAGTATTATGATGAAAGAGCGTAATGCAATTTTGGCTTTTGCCGATATTATGGATGAATACGAGTCGAAAAATCCAAAGGAATTCGGAGAAGGAGGCCGGTGGCATCTTGTTAGTAATACAGCTAAGAAGAATCCCTTCGCCCAATATTATTTACGAAATCTCGTGGATGATACTCTTCCCGCAGGAGAAGTTTTTACTGAAGCGACCAACAGGGTTTATAACGGGCAATGGAAACCTGCAGTTCTTGTTAAAGAACTTATACAATTGCAGTTGAATTTGGGGAAAACGAATTTGGAAGATGTTCAAAAACAGACGTCGGTCATCAAGCGTGAATGGGCGCAGTTTCAAGAAAGTCCAGAGAGCATGCTATTGCATCCGACAATATTGGCCTCTCAACCCTATCAAGAAGTAGTTCAAAACCGGTTTATTCAGGAGCTCACCAACATTGAACATGCGATTATCAAAATGAGAAAGGGCAACTGCAAACTCTGAACTATTGTTTAAGGATAAAAATGTAAAATGGGAAATCAAGTGCTAATAGGTGCAGTCCTATTGCATTCGATGGCATACCAACCGATTCTGCTGTCGGCTTTTTCGGTCTGCCTAAAGAATGGGGCCAGGGTCCCACAATTTTGCTAAAATGCAAATATGGCCAGCCGTTCCACAAAAAAAGAGGCGAGTTCTGGAATGATTCGAAGTGTTCTTAATTCCAAAATAATTGTATGACAGAACTATGACATTTCTAGGTTACTATGACTACAATGAAGACTATGTCACCAAAAGCAGGCACCGCAAGTAAACGAATATCAATTGGCCTCATCACAGTGGGTTTACTAGTTCTCGTCTTTCAATCCATTTACCATGCGCAGAGAACCAGGGAGCTTTACGAGTTACAGCTAAAGTCACAAAGGCAGTCGATTGAACAAGCTCTCACTCAGAAGTGGATTGACCATCTTTTGACACTCATGCGCACGGAGATTTTGCCAAAAACCTACAAATTGGAGTGGGATTACACGGGAACGCATCTTGAAAGCGACTTTTTTCCGCGCGAAGACGTCAAACTTCAATGGGATGACTATCGGACGTTCAAACAGGAATCGAACGCTGATAAAATAAAGAGCTTTCTGATCGATTCTTTGAGATACGAGCGATCCTGGGATCGTGTTTTGGCCATCGAAGAGTGGCGTCGATTGTACACTGAACCGCTTCCGATTAACCTGAGCCCATATGAACAAACCTTAGTGAGTTCCGAAGCGAGAAAGGCCTATAATCTGATCTTTGCCAAAATCCATGAAATGGATGGTGTTGCCCATCTTCGTCGCGTCACCTCATTCAGAGGCGTATTCATGCAAATCAATGAGGCCGGGAGAGTAGAAGCCTTTGTTCCCTCCATTGAGTCCGTTGAGTCCTTAGCTCTTCCGAGTTTTTTGAAGGCTCATCAAATCGATTCGTTGCAAATTGGAGCCACACCCTGGGAGATTAAACTCGATGGATTTGAATCCTCGAAGGATCAAATGGGTTGGATTGATCTATCCGTGCTTTTTATGGCAACAATTTTTGTTTTTGTCGGCATCATTCTCTTTTTGTTAGATATTAGTGAGCACAGAAAGCGCTTATTAAAACAAGTTTCTTTTCTCAATCAAATCGTTCATGAAATTAAAACTCCGCTTGCAGGCTTAAAGCTTCACGTCCAGCTTTTACGAGGTTCCAATCCCTCGCGCGAAAATATTGAGTCCATTGAGGAGAGCGTGAATCGAATGAATGGCCTCTTTGATGACATCATTTTGATGAATCGCCCCCATGAGCCGGCACGCCTCGTCCCAATTTTGCCCGAAGAGTTAAATGCCCGAATCAAGGAGTGGGTCGAAGAATTCAAACCGTCAATTCAAACGGAAGGCTCCGTGCAGACCATGATTCCTACGGATGAAACCCGCTTGCGCATTATTCTACGCAATTTGCTCAGCAATGCGACTAAGTATGGTCAGTCTGGTGTTCTGAGAATTAAAGAAACCACTGATACTCTGGTGCTAGAGATTGAAGATGCTGGGCCTGGGGTTTCAATGGCTGATAGCCAAAAGATTTTTTCTGAATTTTTCAGGACCGAAACGGCCAAACTCACTCGCGTGGATGGCTTAGGAATAGGGCTGTCGATTGTGAAAAAACTGTGTCAGGAAATCAATGCCACGATTGGTCTCGTTAACCCCGGACAACCTCACGCTCTATTTAGGGTATCTATACCGAGGAGAACTGCATGACCAAAATCTTGATCATTGAGGATGATGCTATTATTGCCAAAGGGTTGGTCCAGGCCTTTAGCAATTCAGGATACACCGTTGTCATCGCTAAAGATGGAGAAGAGGGGTTAGAAAAAGTCCGAAGTGAGAGTCCCGATTTGATCATTTTGGATATTATGATGCCCCATCTCAACGGCTTTGAAGTTGCGACCGAATTGCGACGAAAAGGAAACGCCATCCCCATCATTATTCTCTCAGCCCGTGTTGACTCGCGCGATAAGGTGAGAGGGCTCGATCTTGGAGCCGATGATTATGTTGTAAAGCCCTTTGATTTAGATGAACTCCTAGCTCGTGTACGGCGTCTTCTCAATAGAGGAATGGAACACACCGATGAGTTTGGTCCCTTTCAATATTCTTGGAAAACGCGCAACCTCATCGAGACCCACTCAGGAAAGGCCCATATGCTCTCGGCCAAGGAAAGAAAAGTCCTTGAGTTTTTACTCAAGAGGAAAGGACAAATTGTGACCCGTGAACAATTGTTAGACGGTGTGTGGGGGGATGACTATGATGGCACCGATCGCACGGTGGATAACGTTATTGTGAGTCTGCGAAAAAAAATTGGTTCAAATTATTTAGTGACTGAAAGAAGTATTGGCTATCGTTTTGTGACAAACCCATGACGGAGTCGCGATTTTCTTGTGACGTGAGAGTGTTAGATTCTCCATAGATTCAATCATTGAGACAGGATTGAATCCTAAACCACAAAGGAGAAAAAGTATGAAGAGTCTTATGTTTACCCTAGCCGTCCTTATGAGTTCCCAACTTAGTGTTGCTTCGACGATCGCCGAACAGCACGATCAGTTCAAAGAGGCCCTCAAACTTGAGAATGTCGATGGCAAAAAAGAGGCGGCCTTGCAAATCTTGCGGGACCTGGCAACGCAAGTGGCTCCCAACGAAGAGCTTTATAGTAAAGTACAAAATGAAATTTCGAAACTTGACCCCAATAATGGTCAGTTCGAATTGCATAAAGCAGTTAAGTTTGCAACGGGCAAAAAGACCGAAACCTATTGTGAGGATGTGGGGCCCGTTGAAGTTTCGGTGGAACACAACGATGGGACAAAGAGTCGTGTCATTTTGATCTCAGGCTCGCGCACGTTTTCAAACGGCAATCGCTTTAGTCAAATCAAAGGCGGCAGTTGGGTCTATGAATTGACCAATGGTTATAGGCCGAAACCTGTGACATCCGAGGTTAGTGCCATTGGTGGCACTCCGACCTCCTTTTCCATCGATGAGATCCGTCCATTTGATCAAAACCACGCAGACAAAGGGCACTATGAGGGCACCATCAGCTCTGATAGCAAGAACACCAAGTTGGATTTTCACACTCAAGGCGATGTCCGTGAGCCATCACCAATGTTTCTTGGCACAGATTTTCTAGTTTGGGCGAATCCCGATGCTGGTTATGCCATCGACTTTAAAGAAGGAGCGGTGAGTTTCACCGAGGCGACCGAGACGGGAGGACCTAAAAAACTCGTTCTCCAAGGCAAAAGAACCGTTGGAGCGCTCTTAAAAGAGTATTCCTATAAAGATGCCAAAGGCAAAGTTCATAGCTACAAAAAATGTTATCCGGTCCGTTACGAGGTGTCTTTAAAAGGCTATAAGGATTACGCCAAAAAAAACATAAAGTAAGTAAATAGGTTTGGCGGTCGTGGCAGGCCGCCCATGGGATACTTTTGTTTGGGACCCTGGCCAGCAGCAGGTGTTTTCTGGTTTGCGGGTTTTTTGGAGGTAGATTTTGGAATGCCACCCATCAAGTGAGTCCCCGAACGGTCGGCAGGAACTGTTGGCCAGAAAAGGGCACCAATTTACGGTGCCCTTTTCTCTCATGAGCAATGGTGGCCCCATAAGGGTATTTTATTTTGACTCTGACAGCGGAAAGTTGTTAGCTCAGTTTTGTTGAAAATTTAACAAATGTGAATGTCTAGGAGTCGATGAATGAAGATTAAGCGTCTTGAAGAAATGCAAACACTGGTGGCACTCTGTAAACAAAGAGGATTTGTTTTTCCGAGCAGTGAAGTTTATGGCGGTTTAAGTTCGTGCTGGGACTACGGACCTCTCGGTTCACAAATGAAAATGAACGTAAAAAAGGCATGGTGGAATGCCATGACCCGTCGTCACGACATCGTGGGTGTGGACGCTGCAATTCTCATGCACCCAATGGTTTGGAAAGCTTCAGGGCACGTCGATGGTTTTTCTGATCCACTTGTTGACTGTAAATCGTGCAAACAACGTTTTCGCAGCGATAATACGGACTCTTACCTTAATCATAAAAAATGCCCATTTTGTGGGAGCTTGGACTTAACAGAGCCCCGTCAATTCAACTTGATGTTTAAGACTCACATGGGTCCGTCGGATGACACCGCTTCCGTTGTCTACTTGCGCCCAGAAACTGCGCAGGGGATTTTTGTGAACTTTGGCAATTGCCAAACCAGTTCCCGCAAAAAAATTCCTTTTGGGATTGCCCAAATTGGTAAGTCATTCCGCAATGAAATCACTCCGGGTAACTTTATCTTCCGAACACGAGAGTTCGAACAAATGGAAATGCAATTCTTTGTCAAGCCAGGCACTGACGCTGATTGGTTCGACAAGTGGAAAGACGCCCGCTGGAATTTCTATCTCAAGCTAGGCATCAATCCTGAGAATCTTCGTTTTTTGCCTCATGAGACTTTGGCTCACTATGCAAAAGCGGCAGTGGATGTGCAATATCGTTTCCCAATTGGATGGCAGGAGCTTGAAGGCATCCATAATCGCAGTGATTTTGATCTCAGTCAGCACATGAAGTTCTCTGGCAAGTCGCTCGAGTACTTCGAAGAAGCCAGTAAAGAAAAATTCATCCCATGGGTCATTGAAACGGCAGTGGGCTGCGATCGCTTGTTTTTGGCACTTCTTTGCGAAGCCTATCGTGAGGAGGTCACAACGGATGACAAGGGACAAGAAGACGTTCGTGTGGTGCTTGGTTTGCATCCGGATATCGCTCCGGTAAAAGTGGCGGTATTGCCGCTATCAAAAAAACCGGAGCTCGTAGAGCCGGCGATGAAGTTGCGAGATGAATTATCTGAAACTT
>JBILOD010000237.1:0-6185 GCA_044374645.1 Pseudobdellovibrionaceae bacterium
TTGCAATTTTTCTCCTTAGCTGCTGGCTAAGGCTCAAAATTGCGCCTTAACAGCTCAAAAAATTAACTTCGCCACTCTATTTCCGGTAACTCCGAACAGACTCTAACTAGAGTCCGCTGAAAAGGTCCAACTTAGTCCCTCGTGTGCCTCGCGCCGTTGACGCTACTCACTCAGGGAGATCACTTCATCTCTCACTGAACGTGGGCCCCCACACTAACAGAGAGATTCAATGAGCTAAAGGCGTTTGTTAAGCTCTTTTTATAAGAGCGGAAAAGTGAGTTCGGAGCGGAGCCGAAGCGGGGCTTGCCCCCGAAGGCGAGCACCGCTTGTTTGAACTTTTACGGTCTTATAAAAAGAGCTTAATAAACGCCCCCCCAAATCATGCACAACACCTCGCAGAGACTCCGTTGTCGCCCTCTGGAACGCTTGGGCTTGGGCCTGCGCTTGGACTCTCTGCAAATGGGCTCTGCATCTGGTTTCTGTATTTTTACCGGGCTCTTGCGTTTAGCGACCCAACTTAATCTGCGGCTTGCTTATCACCTTTTGGAAGTTTGTCACCGATGTTTTTGTGAGTGAACTCCTGACCGTCAAAACGGAACACCTGGGGCTCACCCTCCATGACAGTGACAAGGCACACTGGTCGTCCCCAAATCTTGAAGACGTTTTGTAAGGTCTGCGACATATAGTCGGGTTGAAGATCGATACCCTCGAACATATGTTCGAGTAATAGTTCGCCACGGTTTTCGAAGTTCGCATTTTGCACACGAATGATCGGTTGTCCAAAATTGGTCAATTGAAAGAGCAACTTGGCTTTAATGGCCTTGAAATCTCGGGTGTTGATTTCAAAGCGTTGAGTCTTTTGATTGAATTGATAAACAAAGAATTTGTTTTGAATACAAAACTCTTCACTCATAAATTCATCGAGGAATGTGACGTCATTATAGATTTTTCGCACTTCGAAAATCTTTTGGCGCCCGAGTCCTAATTTGCGGTCCCAGTTCTTTTTTTCACGAATGTCGTCGCACTCTTGCCATTCACGCCCAAACTGTCCTTTGTTCCAACGATCCTCGATATTGCGCATGAGTTCGATGCCAATTTTATAGGGGTTGAATCCATTGGGCTGCATCGCCATTGTGCCGCTATGGTGATCGGCAAAATCAATGATTTCAGAATCTGCGAGAATATGTTCGGTCATGATTTTGGAGTGCCAATAGCTGGCCCAACCCTCATTCATCACCTTAGTCATCCCTTGTGGAGCAAAGTAGTAGGCTTCATCGCGAATAATTGAGAGCACATCTTGCTCCCAATCTTCGAGGGGTGCGTATTGAAGCAAGAATTTTAAAACATCGCGCTCGGATTCTACCGGAAATTTGCGTTGTTGTTTTGCCAACTCATCCATGCGCTTTTTCTGCTGTTCTCGAACGAATTCTGGGGGATTAATATAATCGCGCATGTAGGGACGGCTGACTTTGAGCAAGTTCCCATCATCCACGGGTTTATCCACAGGCTCATCTTTTGACCGCGTAGCCGGTTTTTCAATGTATGGACTATGACGATCAATGAGATTTTCCAGACTTAAACAGACGTCTATAAAGTTCTCAACCCGATCCTGTCCATAGCGATCCACATACCGACGAATGCGGGTCGCATGGTTTGCCATTTGGTCCATCATTTTACGATTTGTTTTTGAAAACCAGACATTGTTTTTAAAGAAGTCGCAGTGGCCATAAACGTGGGCCATCACGAGTTTCTGGTCCATCATCAAATTGCCTTCCATGAGATAGGCATAGCAAGGATCTGTATTGATGACCATTTCGTAGATCTTCGAAAGTCCGTATTCGTAACTTTTTGAAAGGTGTTCGTATTCCATCCCGAATTTCCAGTGCGGATAGCGCACGGGGAATCCACCATAAGCCGCAAATTGGTTGATTTGATCGTAGGTGATAATTTCGAAAATGGTTTCGAAGTAATCCAATCCAAGGTTCTTTGCGACCTTAGAAATTTTTTGACGAGCCTTTTCTAATTCGGGTGTCAGGTTTGCCAAGACTACTTTCCTTTCCCGAGAAAGTCCTTGATGGAGTCCAAAATCTTATCTCGACTTTCAATCTGACTCAGGATGATGCGTTCTTCATTCTCACCAAACTCTTTTTGCAGATCCTTCAGAAACTGGCCACTCCCATACTTGCTCTCGACCTGGCCATAGCAGAATACATTAGCCTTCGGTAAAAAGAATTCAGAGAGTATTCGCATACATAAGCGCGTGTCTTCGCTGCTCCAGTTATCACCATCACTAAAATGAAACGGATAGATATTCCACTCGTTCACAGGATAATCCGTTTCAACGATTTGTTGGCACAGCTTATAGGCTGAGCTAATCAAAGTTCCACCGGATTCACTAGTTCTAAAGAAGGTCGATTCATCCACTTCTTTGGCGGCAGCATCATGAATGATAAAGCGGGTCTCTAGACCTTTGTAGTGCTTTTTGAGCCAAGCATTGATCCAAAAACTCTCAATGCGCACGATCTCTTTTTGCTCATCACCCATCGAACCAGACACGTCCATCATGTAGATCACAACAGCTTTGGTCTGCGGCTTTTCGACTTTTTTGAAGGTGCGGTATTCAAGGTCCCTACGGATTGGAATGATGACTGGATCTTCGGGATCATAGAGGCCTGAAGACACATAGCGCTTCAACGCATTTTTGTAGGACGATTTGAAGTGTCGAAGCGACTCTGGCCCCACGGGTGCAAGCCCAGTGTATTTGGTTTTCACAGCATCAATATTCTTATTACCTTTTGGCAAAATGCGGGGCAATTCGAGTTTTTCGCCGAGGATATCGGCCAGTTCATCGACGGTGAGCTCGACCTCAAGCATATGTTCGCCTGGATCACTACCCGCTTTGCCTTGACCGCTGCCATCACCTGGATCACCTAAACCATCACCTGGTTTGCCATCACCTTGCCCAACACCGCCCTGTTGTTTCGGACCGTACCGAAACGTAGGAATATCAATATGGGGGAGCGGAATTTTGACAAATTCATTCTCTCGTTTGCCAATCATTTCGCCATGACTGACATACTTTTTGAGGTCTTCTTTGACCCGTCCCTTAATGATATCGCGAAAGCGATTGTGATCTTCCTTAATGGCCATTACTTATTCTTCACATCTCCGCGGGCAAAAATGCTCGCAACATAGTGTAAGACATCGGTTGCAGAAATTTCGTCGTAACCGAAATCCTTGATCAATCGGGTTTTAACAATATCAATCTTCTCTTGCGTGCTCTTATCGGTGACTGAAGAGACCAAGGACGTGAGTTTGATACTGTCTTTTTGATCTTCAAACAACTTGAGTTCTAAAGCCTTGTGAAGGCGTTCATTCATTTTGTAGTCGAACTTTTTACCTTCAATCGCCAATGCGCCGATGTAATTCATGATCTCACGACGGAAATCATCTTTACGTGACTCAGGGATGTCGATTTTTTCTTCGATCGAACGCATAAGGGGCTCGTTAGGCTCTTCATCTTGACCCGTAAACTGGTTACGAACTTTTTCTTTTTGAGTATAGGCCTTAACGTTATCGATGTAGTTACCGCAGAGTCGACCCAGTGCCGATTCATCCGCGCTGATGGCACGTTGAACTTCGGCTTTAATGATCTCTTCATACTCCTGCTTCACAACACTCAACAACTCTCGGTATTCATTTTTGAGTTCTTCGTTTGAGAGTAGTGAGTGGTGCTTTAATCCCGATTCCAGCTCATTCATCACCATGAACGGATTCACAGAACCTTTATTGTTTTGCTGAGCGGCTACGATTGCATTCGAAAGTTTATCTTGAATATAACGTGGTGAAATACCATCGAGGCCTTCACGAATGGCTTCTTTGCGAAGCTCTTTTACGTTATCCTCTGTATAGTTTGGCAGGGTTTTTCCGTTATAGAGTTTTAACTTTTGGAGCCGCGTGAGATTCGCTTTCTTAGGCTTTTCCAATCGAGTCATCAACGCCCACATAGCTGCCATTTCAATGGTGTGGGGAGCAATACTAATTCCGCGCATTTTTTGAGAGTTGAAATCCTTTTTGTAAATGTTGATTTCATCTTTCCAGCGGGTGATGTATGGAATGTCGATCTTTACGGTACGATCACGGAGAGCTTCCATGAATTCGTTATCCTGCAATCTGCGGTATTCCGGCTCATTGGTATGACCAATGATCACTTCATCAATGTGTGTTTGCGCAAACTTTTTGGGTTTAATTCTGTGTTCTTGCGAAGCTCCCAACAAATCGTACAAAAAGGCCACATCGAGTTTTAACACCTCGACAAATTCAATCACTCCACGGTTCGCTACGTTAAACTCACCGTCGAAGTTAAAGGCTCGTGGATCAGAATCTGATCCATACTCTGCAATTTTTCGGTAGTTGATGTCACCAGTCAATTCAGTGGAATCTTGGTTTTTCTCGTCTTTAGGCTGGAAGGTACCAATACCTACTCGGTCCGACTCGCTTAAGAACAAGCGCTTAACTCGAACATGTGAAAGAACTTTCTTCAGATCACCGTTATATCGATCCATCAGTGCTTTAAAGATGTAGCGGCTTGGCGGACAAAGTTCTCCTTCGATATGCACGCGGAACGAACCTTCTTGTCCTTTGTTGATCGCTTCACAGACTTGAGCCCGAAGCTCTTCTGGAAAGAGTAATAGTGGTTCCTCATGCATGGGGCTGCCATACATTTTTATTCCTTTACCAAGAAGACCATCAAGCTCACCCTTTTCATCGATCCATTCGAAGGTGTAAAGGGCCCCGGCATCGGAGCGCGAGTAGGCTTCAACACCTTTTTTAACGAGGCGACAAATAGTTGACTTAGCACTTCCGACCGGACCGTGAAGGAGAATCACACGTTTCTCCGTTCCGTAGCCAAGGGCCGCGGCGCGGAGCACGTTAACAAATTTCATCAACGGAATATCCAAACCAAAGACGGCGTCTTTACCGTTGTTTTTAGCATCATCAAAAAACTTATAGCGAACCACAGGCTTTTTGAAATCGACATACTCTTCTGTGCCAGCTTCAATAATCATGTCATACATGCGCTGAAATGCATTGCGAGTGACTTTGGGGTTCGACTTAACGAGGTCGAGGTATTCATCAAATGTACCCGACCAATTGGCCTTCGCCAGCGGGTTCTCTTTTTGCCAATTGGAAACTATAGAATTAAAATCGAAACGGCTCGCCATGAATCTCTCCTTGATCCGATGATCCTTTAATCGATTATGCCTAAGGATTAGTCGCGATGGAAAGGGAGATTTCGTTAAAGCTAGGGACCTAGACCATTTTCTGTACCTTCAGGTCTAAACAACGCAACATATAAACTATTTAAGTTTATATGTCTTATAAGAGGTTGGCACTTTCAAGACCAAAGCCGCGGGAGGAAGCTCCGTTTTTTCCACAAACTTCTTAATCTGAACTTGCACGTCAAAAGTCGGAGACGTGATCGACACCCGTTTACTTGCCGGATCTTCTCGGTTCCATTTCACTTGGACGCCCTCTGGCGTCGAACAAGCCACCATGACGCCATTGTCCGCACGACAATCCCAGCCATTAAAGGATTCTTCAAAAAAGGCCGCCGTTAAAATACGAGGATCAATTTTGATTTTAAGCACTGGAGACAAGGAAGACTCTGATAGGGGGCCATGGTAATATTTCTTTTGTTTAGGAAGCAAATACTCGATTTCGTTCTCTTTCACTAAAATCGATGCCAGAGAAATACCCATACTTGTGGTCACTTCAACTCGCATTGGATTTGGCTTTTGCCCCAACACATCGAGTGAAACTACGCTGGCCTCCCCTGTTTCCAAACTTTTAATCATCGCCTTAGCTTCCCATTGGCCCGCTTTCACGGAGCTTGGCGACACTGTGGGTTCTTCCGCTTTTTTGAAAGTTTGACAGGCCGTAAGAAAACCTGAAATTAAACTAATACCTAATAAAATAAATTTAAGTTGATTTGCCATGCCCTCAATTTCACGGAATGCTGGGGCCTTGGCAACTAAAAACAATGATCAACGGGACCGCTCCATAAAGTGCCTTAATTTCCGCCCGCAGCACCGGGAGTTGGCGCTAAAACGGAAGCGGGAAGCCGCGGATCAATGTTAATTGAGTCTATGGAAGTGAGTTTTATTTCTATTTTTTTCTGTTTT
>JBILOD010000238.1:0-6183 GCA_044374645.1 Pseudobdellovibrionaceae bacterium
AAGTTGCTGCCCATGGCGATGGCTTTTATGCAATGATTGGTGATCGTTCTGGATTTCGCGGCACAGGATTCACGATTCGTTTTCATGTAAAGCCAGATGCTCGCGATAAAAGCGATTTCGACATACAGGGCAATATTATCATAGTGCACAACCGTGACGCCATTGAAGTAATTCCTGAAAATTTGACAATGAATCTCATTGACTACTATAGCTGGTTGCAGTCTGTGGATGAAATCTCAAAGGATGATTTGGGGATCTTTCATCGATTGCGATTATCTATGCGTGCCAATTTTGCTCATCCCAGTGAAAAAGAACTTAATTTTGTAAACTCACTTTCTTGGGATGAATTGAATGATCTGTTTATGAAAGATCCGAGCTTTGACAGCAAGAAATTGCTCATTGCCCATATAGCGCTTCGATTGAATGATTTTGGCAAGGTGGTGGACCTGCTACAGAGGCTGAAAAATACTGAAAAGGGGATGTCGGTAGCTGAGGCCGAAGCTTTAAGAGAAACAGTTCTCCGTGATTATGGCGAACGATTTAGAAAGATGGCTGTTAATCAGCCACTGTCAGAAAATAATGCAATTCGGGCCTTTGAATTCGGAGTCTTTAAGGGCCACGAAGATATTTTTCTTCAGAAAATGGAGCCCCATTTGAAATCGGCATCAGCAATTATCGCACTTTGGAAAAAATGGCATAGGATCAATCCAGACTTTTTTGAGGATATTCAGAGTTTTCGCAATAGCCCCTTGCTGTGGCAGAAAGTGAGTCGTCTCGCGAAAATGTTTTTTTCATTTCAACCTACAAGTGATCAAGTGCGTGAATTGGAGCATTTGCCTCCCATTATTTTAATGGGGTTGGGGGCCAAAAAAAGCTCGGATCCACTTGTGATGATGCAATCATTGATGGCGGGAACAGGACCAATTCAAGGCCCTGCCTTTAGGTCGCTTAATAAAGAACTTCGTAGCATTTGGAAACATCGAAAGGGGTTTTTCTTTGAACTTAAACCTTCACAGAATGAGATTCTCAAAATACTTCCGATAGTAAACGACCAACTGATACTTGGTGATTTGATCGAGTATTGCTTTAGCCACCTGAGTTGGCGTCGGTTGGCCGAATGGCGTGATTTATTGTTATCTTTGCCGGCTCCAACGGTTCTCACTGAGGGTGAGAGTACTGCTCGAATCTCAAGTCTTGTGGATCAAATCGTCGAAGAATTTATTAATAAATCTCCTGGCGTTGAGGATCTTGCCAAAGCTCTCAATGTAGAGATATTGAGCGCCAAAAGTCAGAAAAATCTGAAATCGGCCCTCCTCGAACACCTGAACACTTTTCAAGATGTCATAGATGCCGCAAAAATAATTAGGAATAAAACAGAGCTAGAGAGTGAGTTGCTCGCCCACCGTGAAATCTTCAATGGCTTTGCCTATTCGCACCAAAGTGTTGATGAGTATGGTCTTGTGACGAATTACGGTGAATCGAGTTTTCTGGCTTTCGTGGAGTATATAAAACAAAATCCTAATGATGTGGAATACCCCTTGGTGTTTTTAAGTGAAAACAAGCGGCGCTATGATGTTGACGGCTTGGAGGTGGTGGAGGCCTCATGGTTGAAGGGAGTCAAAGGGTATATTCGCGAGAATCAAAAAAATCTTCATAATATAGCAGGTTTGAAAAGGTCAGCGCCGTCATTAAAAGCATATCGTGATTATCTACCGATGGCATTAAATGTTGCTCGATCCCTGGCCGAATTCATTCAATTATTGAACGACTGGGATTGGTATCTCGAAGAAAATTTCGTTTCACAAAAGAAGCAAATCGAAGAAATACATATGGAGATTCTTCCAATAGCTTTAGGACAGATGCTGGTCAAACATTACTCGGGAACGGGTTCTTTTATTCCTGCAAGTGATTTCTCCTTTTTTATGCAGGAAATAACTGTTCCGTCGGTGGCACTTAGAATGGTGGATAATTTTATCAGTTCAGGTTCTCTGAGTGTGTATGACGGTGGAAGCGTCAAGCTGGGACGTGAAACCAGAGTTTCAAAGGATGTTCAGGCTCAGTTCCAAGATGGTGTTGCTCTTTATGAGATTATCCACCGCAATAAAATTGCGAAGTTAGTGAGCTGGGATCAAAGTTTAACGATGTCCGTGATCAAAAATTTGATCCAAAAGGATAGAGTTGAGCGCCTAGGCTTGGCGACTGAAAAGGAGTTTATCTTAATGGTACAAAAATATTATACTCTGATGAATTTGAAAATGGCCATGAACAGTATGCCCATCAAAGATCGCAGTCAAAAGGTGGCGGGTGTTTTAGTCGACATTCAAGTCTGGCCTCAAAACATAGACCGTGGGTTGTTGGCTTTTGATGACGAAATTGAAAAGCAGTTTGCGACTATTATTGAAAAGTACAAGAACTTAGAGGTATCAGTTTGGGGAGAGTCGGGTCATTCAATTCGGCGGGCTTGGTCCAAGGTTGTTGGCGCTCAAGACCCAGATAACATTGAAAAAGTGCTTGATGCAGAGATATCTCATGTCGACCAAATGATCGAGCGTTTTGTGAAAGCGCATCCTCATTTGAATCACCAACTTGATCATCTCATGAAACCAAATGCAGTGATGACTTGCCGCAGGGCCATAGAGTAAAACGCGACGGAGAGGGTCAGGGAGGACTTCTTTATGGTTCTTTAAGTCGCGCTGAATATCACAATGGCTAGGATTAGGCGACTTCGCTCAGTTGACGAATATGATCGGCACCCAAAATACACTTTACATGGAGCGTATTGATGGGTTCCTCACTGAGTTCACTGTGAAGTTCCGGCCAAAAAGTTTGGTCGTACCCTTCTTTAAGACCTATCAGTTCTTCGCGGAGCCGATAGAGGAGTCCGGCCGGAGTTCCTAACAACCAATCAATTTGAAACGTGTAGAGGCTCTGTTCGAGCATTTCAGTGTTTTGCTGAGTGAAAAATTCCTCTGGCAAACAATTCACCAGATAGTGGCTATGGGGGAGAAAGTTTCTAAAAGCTTGCCCGAGTGAATCAAGGCTGGCGCCCGTGAGTAAACCGTTTTTACGTAAACTCAAATAGTGATAATAAAGCATGGATTCATTGGTGAGTAGATCGGGTGCATGAAAATAGTCTTTCACGCTATCGATTTGTAAGCTTTCATAAAGAGTGTCTTTTCGTAGAGAATTGTAGTGAACGGCCGTTAAAGCGCGCAAATTGTAAAGCAGCGAATAAAGGGTGTGGAGGATGTTCATCGTCGCTGGAGACAACTGGAGTTGGGTATCAAAAAGAAGTGGATGCGACCTCTTCGTTTCGAAAAAATTTAGGCTATCGATCAAACTATGGAATTCGGTGAGATTAATTCCATTGCCTTTACAGGCTGATCTCATGGCCTCTCTGAGATTTTGTTCAAATTGCGCTTCAGCACTGGTTTCCCTAGGGCTCCTCGACAAAAGTGGTTTGATGCGTTGGTTAGAGCGCTGATAAACTTCATGGAGTGGTTCCAAGCGTTGCCACAAAAGGGCCGCCAAGGCTTCTTCATTCGACGACAGAGTCTCATGGGAGTGTATTAAAAGTTTGTAGGCAGAGAGGCCGACGATCGCATCGGTAAAATAGGGCAGCGGAGAATAGGGGTGGTTGGCATCAGTCTCTGCGGAGTTGATTTCTAAGCCAAGAAAGTGGGGGTGGCCTAGGGCTTTGGAGTCCTCCAATAAACCGATGTGTAGATGAATGGCCAGACCGGCATTTTGATGACTTGCATGAGACTCTGTGCCCATTTAGAACTCCTGGTAAAATCACATCACTCTTTCATTATTTGATGGATCCGGGTGAGATTTAAAGTCTGGATTTGTTATTCCCGCTCACTGTCGAGGTGGATTTTGTGCTCGATCAGAGGAAAGCCTTGGTATAGACTCGATTCATGTATTGGGATGTACACTGTCACTTAACAGATCAGCGCTGGGGCGCCGAGCTCGATGATGTTTTGCGTGAGGCGACGGCTAGGGGCATACGCGGCTTTGGCATGGGGGGCTATGAACCTGAGGAGTGGCAAAGGCAGCTCGATTTGCAGCAGCAGTACCCCAAACTTACCATTCTTCCCATTTTCGGTTTACATCCGATGTGGGTCAGTCAGCGCGCTCCCGCAGAGTTGGAACTCGCTCTGGATTTATTATCACGTTGGGTCGGAAAGGCGAGGGCTATTGGAGAAATTGGATTGGACGCTCGCGAAGACTATATGGTCGGCTGGGATCAACAAATGGAGGCCTTTCGGGCGCAATTGGAGCTCGCCACATTTGTGCAAAAACCAGTGGTATTGCATGTTGTGCGAAGTCATACAGAGGCACTAACTGTATTAAATTGGCATCGCGAGCTTGATTTTGGTGGTTTTGTGCATGCGTTTTATGGCGATATGCTAGAAGCACAGCAGTATCTCGATTTCAATTTAAGTTTATCAATCGGTGGGGCGGTGACCCACACTCGGGCCGAGAGGCTGCGCGAGGTTGTGCGATGGATTCCCAAAGATCGGTTCCTGATCGAAACAGATAGTCCGGATCAAAAAGTAAAAAATTGGCCATCCTCCTTGCATCGACCGGCAGCTTTGTGGAATATTGCCCAAACTGTTGCTGACTTGCGGGGTGAAACAGCGGAGGCTGTTCTTTCACAAAGTGCTGCAAATTTTGAACGCATAATGAGGCTTAATGACTAAGAGTTCAATCGAAGGTGTACCTCCAGTAATGGGCTCACCAGAAACAAGTGTGACGGAAACTAAATATCTCTTGCATCGCCGTTTTGATCGTTTGGGTCGTTTAATTGGTGATGCGAATATGGAAAAGTTGTTTCGCAGTCATGTGATGATTATCGGTCTTGGAGGCGTTGGAGGTTGGGCTGCAGAATCCTTGGCTCGAAGCGGGGTAGGGCGACTGACTTTGGTGGACTTTGATGATATTTGTGTCACCAATACTAATCGCCAGATTCAGGCCATGCAGAGTCAAGTCGGTGAGAAAAAAGCGCTGGTGTTAGCAGAACGTCTGCGTAAGATAAATCCCCAATTGAGTGTGGATGCTATTGTTGATTTTTATCGTGAAGACAACAGTGAGTTCATTTTGGCGCGAAGACCTGATTGGGTTTTTGATTGTATCGACAATATCACGGCAAAGTGCCATTTGCTCGCCGCCTGTCGCCGGTCCGGTCTTAGGGTTATCACGAGTGGTGGAGCTGGCGGTCGGATCGATCCGTTAAAAATTCGTTGTGTGGATATGTCTGAAACGGCTGAAGATCCCATGTTGCAACAAGTTCGGAAGGTATTACGACAGAAGTATGAATTTCCACGCACGGGTGCCTTTGAGGTTCCCTGTGTTTATTCTGAAGAGCCCATGCATGAACCCATCGATTTAAAGTATGACCAAGGCAAAGGGTTTCGTTGTGTCTGTCCCCAGGGGAAAAATGATTTTCATAGTTGTGAAAAACGCAATATTATTTACGGCACAGCCAGTTTTCTGACAGGCAGCTTTGGCTTTGCCATGGCAGCTCATGTGGTGCAGCAATTGATTAAACAAGGCTCTGTTGAGTAAGGAAAGTTTATGTCTATTATCTTGTTCTTTGGTTCCGCTTTATTGGTGGCATTTGTGTCGACGGTGTATGTAGTTGTCTCGATAAGGCATCTGATCAAAAATCGCAAAAACGTTAGATCTGGATCAAATACCTCTCTCATTTCTACCCCAGTCATTGAACCGAAGGAAATCTAATGAATCGGTGGTTGATTTTATTCCTTGGAGTTTTGTCGGTGGGTTCTGTATTGCGAGCTGAGAGTTATTATAAATTGGATGGCGCTTTTCGTTCATTCCCACAGAGCATGAGTGCAGAGGCACATGCTGTTTATAATGAGAAATTATGGAGCGATGAAGCAAGTGGACAGGCCTGGAAGTATGGTTTTTGGCGCATTGATGGCTTTGCCGCCATACATGGTCAAGTCGGAGTTAAGTTGGATGTTTTTCCAATTTCAATTTGGCAGATCAGTTTACAGCAGAGTGTGACCAACCGATTTTACGAAACCAAAACTATTGATTGTACAGTGTTTGAGTGTGGCGGAATCGCTCACCGTGGTACATTCAAAACCAGTTTGGCTTTGGGTTATGGGGAGTTTTTTCTGGTTCCGAGTTTTTCATTAACAGACCTCGCATTGA
>JBILOD010000359.1:0-4585 GCA_044374645.1 Pseudobdellovibrionaceae bacterium
GTGATGACTGTATCATCTTTCATGAAGTCACTCTTGGTGGGGTTCGCTTTGATCCAGTGAAGAGGCACCCGACCGTCGGCCATCGCGTGATCATTGGAACAGGAGCCAAAATTTTGGGTCCAATCAACATCGGTGACGATGCTAAGATTGGTGCCAACGCCTTTGTTATGAAAGACGTCGCACCAGGTTCGTTGATTGTGGGTTTACATAAAGACTAAGGTGACTTGAAAAGTCATTGAATGATAATTTATTGAGTCAGACTTGTTGGAAGAGTGATCGTGGTTGAACCGAGTGTGATGGGATCGGTCCAAGAGCTGTTTCCGAAAGCGGCACTGCCCACAGTTGCGTCGGTTTTTGAGTAACTGATTGAACTACCATCCGTGGAGGTCACAGTGCCAGTTGCACCATCAGTTAACTGACCGACTTGACTGCCAATATTGGCCACGAGTTGCGCTGTCGTTCCCACCATGGATTTTCCAATGGCAAAATAGAGTTTTACCAAAATACTCTGGCATTCGAAAAAAGAGATATTAGCGCATAGATTTGCTTGAGCTGTGACCGATTTGAGATCGATGCCCATTTTGGAATTTGAATTCATGGTCGAACTCGAAGACACTGCTATCGAATCCGGTGTGAAACCAGTTTGAACTTGCTGTAGGTTCATCGTCACAATGCTGGTAACGTTGGTGGACGAGCCAGAACTGCTGTCTTTTTTCTTATCACAACCCAAACTGAGTGTTGTTAAGATTCCAAATAATAAAACTCGTCGTAACATCTATGCCTCCCTTTATAAAAGGAGCTTAATTTCATTCTCGAGGGCAGTCAGGTTAAGGTGTCATTTCCAGACCTAAGTCATGATGTTTTTGAAGAACGAATGGCCTTTCACTGCGAGGTGGTGGTGTAATACCTATTATGACACACACTCCATCAACAACTTCGCACCCACGACTGCTACGAGGTTTAAATCTCATAGATGCAACGGCCCTATTAGTGGGAACGATCATCGGAACTGGAATTTTTTTAAAGGCTGCGATCATGAGTCAGACTTTGGGCTCCTCTTGGTTGGTCTTGGCAGCCTGGGCTCTGGCGGGAGTCTTATCACTTGCGGGTGCTCTCACCTACGCTGAGTTAGGTTGTCTTTTTCCGAGAGCTGGTGGTGAGTACGTCTATTTACGTGAAGCCTATGGCGATCTCCCGGCATTTCTTTATGGTTGGATGCGTTTTTGGATTGGAGGGCCTGGGTCGGTGGCAGCCTTCGCCGTGGCCTCGGCAACGTTTTTAGCAGGAGTCCTTTCTGTTGGGTCACTTGAGCTTCGCTCGTGGATGGCCGTCGGATTTATTGTGTTTTTCACGGCTTTGAATTGTTTGAGTGTATCGGTGGGCGGCAAAGTCATTACTGTCATCACTTCAATTAAACTCTTTTTAATTATTGGGGTGCCATTGGGAGCGCTTTTATTTTCGCAAACCGGCCAATGGGGAAACTTGGCTGGCAACACAAGCATCGCCTTTTCTTGGAGTGCTTTCGGTACAGCCATGGTTTCAGCCCTCTGGGCATTTGATGGTTGGAACAATTTGCCGATGATGGCGGGTGAAGTGTACAAGCCCGAAAAAAATATTCCAAGAGCGCTGATCTTTGGGACGCTCATCGTTCTGACTGTTTATGGGCTTGTTAACTTTAGTTACTTTTACGCTTTACCCATTTCAGAGGTTATGACCTCATCCTCGAAGCTCCATCCGCAAGCCCTTCCGGTAGCTGCCAAGACCGTGCAAACTTTTTTAGGGCCACAGGGCCTTTATTTGTTTTCAGTGTTACTGGTCATTTCGGCCATGGGAGCCATGAATGGATCAGTGATGTCTTCTTCGAGGGTGCCGTTTGCCCTCGCTAAAGATAAACTGTTTCCACAGGCTTTAGCGCGAGTCAGTCAGACTACGCATGTGCCATATGTTTCCCTGATTGTGCAGGGGATGATGGCGACCCTTCTTGCGCTTTCTGGAAGTTTTGACCAGTTGACGGATTATGTGGTGTTTGCTTCGTGGATCTTTTATGCGCTGGTGGCCTATTCAGTGTTTGTGTTTCGCAAAAAAATGCCTGGAGCGGAAAGAGCCTATCGGGCGGTTGGATACCCTGTCGTACCGATCGTTTTTATTTTGATGGCAGTCTTGCTGGTGATTAACACTTTGGTATCGTCTTTTCGCGAATCCGCATTTGGTCTATTGTTTATTGCCTCTGGAATTCCTGTTTACTATTGGTTTCATCGCAACCCTCGCAAAAGATAGGCTGCTTTGAGCGCAACTTAGGCCTGATTCGGTTCGGGTGTTTCGAAAATTCCTTTTAGCTTTTGCTGGGCTGCTATGGACTTCTCTAAACGCTCGGTAATTTTAGCGAGATCAGCCTCTTTGCCATCGCGAACCAGCATTTTAATCGCCAGTTCGACCATTCCAATGGAGATCGCCAGCTGATTTCTGATATCATGAACTTCCTTGCGATCAAGCTCCATAGTATTCCTTTACTGCTTGAGGACTAAGTGCAAATGAGTCTTTCCCAATCCTATCAATAAAAACTGTTTTTCGCCAAAAAGACTCTGATCCACGACTAGCTTATCGTCGGCGATTTTTTGACGATTAATGGTCACCGCTCCACCCTGAATGTGGCGTCGGGCTTCACTTTTGCTAGCACACAACTTAGCCTTAACGAGCAGATCCAAAACGCCTGACGGACCATCGAAGATCGAGGAGGGGACTTCTTTAGATAACGCTTTTAGGGCAGCATCGGGAAGTTGGTTTAAGACAGCAGGGTCTTTTGAAAACAGCACTTGAGAGGCTTTTTCAGCGGCGGCAAAGTTCTCCGCACCATGCACCATAGTGGTGAGTGTTTCAGCGAGCAACTTTTGGGCGGCGCGCTTATCGGGCTCTGTCTCGATCCAGTGTCGAGCCTGGGCCACTTGCTCGTCGCTCAAAAGAGTAAGAGCGTTTAAAAGCTTAAGGACTTCGGTGTCTTCTCGTTGTAACCAGTATTGGTAAAACTGGTAGGGTGAGGTCATCTCACCATCGAGATAAATAGCACCGGCTTCGGTTTTACCAAGTTTGTTTCCAGAAGCATCGGTGAGCAGTGGTGAACTGATGGCATGCGCTTCAGAAGCGTGTTTACGGCGAATGAGTTCAGTGCCCGTAGTGATGTTACCCCACTGATCGCTACCACCAAGTTGAATACGACAATTATATTTTTCGAAGAGGTGCAAAAAGTCATAACCCTGCATCAGCATATAGCCAAATTCAGCATAGGAAATTCCAGTTTCCATTCTGAGTTTAACGCTATCTTTGGCGATCATATAATTGATAGTGATATGTTTGCCCACATCTCGTAGAAACTCCACAAAGTTCAACTGCGAAAACCAATCAAGGTTATTGACGAAAATCGGTTCTACGGGCCCAGGGGAAAAATCGATAAACTTCTCAAGTTGTTTTTTGATGCGCATGGTATTTTTCTCGGCAATGTCTTTGCCGAGAAGAGTGCGTTCTGCTTTTTTGCCAGAAGGATCGCCCACTAGACCAGTGGCTCCTCCCAAAAGAATTATGGGTTGCACGCCATGCAATTGCGCCCGTCTAAGGAGTAAAACGGCCATGAGATTTCCGACCTGGAGACTGGCTCCGGATGGGTCGAACCCAACATAGGCTCGGGGTGTTTCGTCTTTGCTTTTTGCGTCTGACAGGTATTGATCAATATGAGGGGTTGAATTGTGAACAAGACCACGTTGATTCAAATGCGCAAAAAAGTTCATTGCGGACGCTCCTTTTAAACCCTGAGTATGGCACAGAGTTTAAAAGGATGCATCCTTAAAGTCGGGATATGCGGCGGCGGAAGTCCTCTGGGGGGACTATTAAGGGCCTAGTAGTTTCAAGCTTTTCTCTAAGGCACCTGCCTTAAAGGCTTTAACTTCTTCCGTGTCGCCTTCAAAATAGAGTTTTACTGGCACTTCTTTTTGGCCCAGACCTTTTACCAAATCACGATGAAATTTGATAAATAAAAAGTGATTGGCCAGTTCACCTGGTTGTAGGGTCATTTCGTGTGATTGTTCAATCATTGACAGGGGAATTTCAGGTGTTGAATTTATCAGTTCAAAGCGAATCTTCATGATCGCGGAAGTTTGGTTTTGTAAATGCACTTTGAATTGGTTGATAACCATGCCTTGTTCGGCGCCATCAAGGAGTCGATAGGGGGCTCCAACCACACGAAGCACCTCAGCACGCAGTGGAGATCGGGTGGCGAGTTTAAAAACCAGTCCAAACATGGCGAGAGCTATGATAACTAAATAAAAAGCCCTACGAAAATTAAACCAATGGGTTTTTTTGCCCTCAAATTTTGCAATAGAAGAGTAGCGAATAAGCCCCTTGGGTTTGTTCACCTTCTCCATAATTTCATCACAGGCGTCGATGCAGGCCGTACAATTGATGCATTCCATTTGAATGCCTCGGCGGATATCAATACCTGTCGGACAAACCATAACACAGCGACTACAGGCCACACAGTCGCCGGCGGACCCACGAGCCTTTGCAGCTTCACTTCCGCGATGGGGTTCACCGCGTT
>JBILOD010000240.1:0-6161 GCA_044374645.1 Pseudobdellovibrionaceae bacterium
CTGGAGTGGACTTGTTTTCATACCCTGAGATCCAATCAACTCTTGGATCTCAACACCTATTACAAACTTTTTGCATGGCCCACGGGGTTCGCGCTTCTGGGGGCAGTGATGGTGCTCGTACTCGCAAAACCAATGGCCGCGTTTAGCTACACTTCGTTTTTTTTGTTCGTCCTCTGGAGTCTCGCTCCGGCCCTGGCCTGGCGGCTCAGTCAACCAAGTCCTAGTGAACGCGCGCCAATCACCCCAAATGACCGGACCTATTTGATGGACTTGGCCAAACAAATTGGATCCTACTTCGACACATTTGAAACTCCGGAAAATCACTGGCTCCCGCCTGACAACGTTCAGGAGGAACACGGCCCCAAGGTGGCCCAACGCACTTCTCCGACAAACATTGGGCTCTCCATGCTTTCGTCCCTCTCTAGTTGGGATCTGGGATTTCTCTCTACCGAATCCTTTCTGGAGAAACTGCAAAATCAATTTTCGTCCCTGAACCAACTCGAACGGTACCGCGGGCATTTTCTCAATTGGTACGACACACTCACTCTGCAACCCTTACTTCCTAAGTACGTGTCAACGGTTGATAGCGGTAATTTTGTCGCCAGTCTCTATGTCATCAAGGCCTGGCTGATGGATCTGCGGGCCAATGAGCAAGGGAAAAGTCACACGACCCTCGTGGAGCAACTCCTAAATCAATTGAATAACTTCATTGGGGCCGACTTCACCTTTCTCTATGACACTAACGTAAAACTATTCACCATTGGTTATAACGTGAGCGACAGCCGGCGTGACTCTGGCTACTATGACTTGCTGGCCTCGGAGTCGAGACTTACAAGCTATTTGGCCATAGTCACCGGCCAAGTTCCCATGGAACATTGGTTTGTTCTCGGTCGCTCCATCACCAGCATCCGAGGCAAAGGCGCCCTATTGTCTTGGAGCGGCTCCATGTTCGAATACCTAATGCCAAATCTCTATCTGCCCCTCTATAAAAACACTTTACTGGAAGAAACCTGTTCAGCCGCTCTGGATTCACAGAAAGAGTATGGCAGGGTTTTAGAAATTCCATGGGGAATGTCGGAGTCTGGATTTACGGCCACCGATCAGTTGATGAACTATCAATATCGGGCCTTTGGGGTTCCTGAGTTGGGACTTAAGAGAGATCTCCAGTACGAACTCGTGATTGCTCCCTATGCTACCGTTCTGGCATTGACCCTGGCCCCTCGCAGAGCCATCAGCAATCTAAAGCACCTTGAGGAGGAGGGATTTCGTGGTCAATTCGGATTTTATGAGGCCATTGATTACACCAGTCACCGTTTAATCAAGGGAGAGCGCTGTGCTGTCGTGCGTTCATTCATGGCCCACCATCAAGGAATGTCAATGGTCGCCCTCACGAATCTATTAAGAAACGATATCATGATTCAGCGATTCTTATCCACGCCAGAGTTTCAAGCCTTTAGCATCTTACTTCAGGAGGTCATCCCGGACTCTCGCCCCATCAAGTCCCTCGAATACGAAACTCAACCCATCCCTACGGCACAAAAGACTGCGACGCGTCCCCACCTCCGAGAGTGTCAAAACGTTGATACCAAACCACCTCAAATAGCCGTCCTTTCGAATGGAAGTTATCACACGCTCTTTACCTCCCATGGGCTCGGATACTCGCGACGCGAGAACGTCGCCATCACCCCATGGCGCAACAACGTCAGCCAATGCAGAGATGGTCTATTTTTTTACATTTCCGATCTTACCACTAAACAACTTTGGTCTAATACCTATGAACCCACCCAAGTTAAAACAAAGGTTTCCGACATTTATTTCTCAGACTCCCGAATTGAACTGGTCAGGGAACACCAGGGTCTGCATTGCAAAACGAATATTGCCATTTCGCCGGTCGATTCCATTGAGGTTCGAAGCTTAACTTTGACCAACACCACCAGTGCTCCGAAGCGGCTCAAGATTACAAGCTATGCAGAAATTGCAATGGCCCCAAACTCGTCTTTCATCAGCCATCCGGCATTTTCAAAGTTGTTCATAGAAACAACCTACTCCAAAAAAGTAAACGCCTTGATTGGGTATCGACGCCGCCGGTCGCCCAAGGAAGGCAAGATTGCGGCGTTTCAGTTCCTCGTTGCTGATAGACCAGATCTCCTGAATTCATTTTCCTATGAAACGGACCGTCTCAAATTTATTGGACGTACCGGTTCGCTGAGAAGCCCTCAATCTATCGACTCATTTTCATCCTCCGAACTGACCAACACTGTGGGTGCAACATTAGACCCCATCATGTCCCTACAGACATCGCTGATGCTTCCACCCAATAAAGCCATAACCTTGCATTACTTTCTCGGCGCGGCCGATAGTGAGCAACAAGTGGAAAGCTTGGTTGCCAAATACTCTGACCTTCACACCATTAAAAAAATCACCGACATGGCCTGGACTCACAGTCAATCAACGCTCAATCAACTTGGTATCAACGAAGAAGAGGGTACACTCTACAACAAATTGATTCATCACATTCTCTCTCCACAGAGAGCGCGCGGACGCGCTCTCTCAAACCTCAGTGACTTTACCAATGGTCTGACCGACCCCGGTGAGGTGGGCAAGCTCAATATCTCTAACCTTTGGCAGTACGGAATTTCGGGCGATCGCCCCATCTTTCTCGTTTCCATTTCTTCATTAAAAACTCACGAGCTAGTTCGGCAAGTGCTAAAGGCTCACCGATTTTTTCGCAGTAAAGGAGTTTTGATTGACCTGATCCTACTGAGCACCGAAGAGGTCTCCTATCGTCACGAGATCACAGATTTAATTAAGTCACTGGTTTCGGCCTTTGTAAAAATGGAATTGATTGATCGTCCCGAAGGGGTTTATGTGCGACGCAGTGGCGATTTAAAATCAACCGACAAGATACTTTTAAAACATGTGGCAAGCCTCAACCTCTTTGATACCGACGGCCCATTTGAAGACCAGGTCACCCGAATGGAAATCCCCCGATTACCGGTGGACCGATCCATCATACCCTTGCGGCCTAAAGTATTTCCGTTGAGCGAGGACACTTTTGACACTGAATATTGTATTTCCATCGACAAGATCAATCAGACTCCGCAGCCCTGGGTGAATGTGATCGCCAATGCTCACTTTGGAACAGTGCTGTCAGAACGAGGAGCCTCCTACACTTGGTTTCAAAACGCCCATGAATATCGGATTTCTCCCTGGTTTAATGATCCGGTGGAAGACAAAACGGGCGAAATTCTCCTTCTTCGCGATGAAGAAACCGGAGAGGTTTGGTCACCTTTACCCTTATTTCCACAAAGCCATGGCGCCTTCGTCGTCAAACACGGTTTTGGTTACAGCCGTTTCGAGAGCTTTAGTCGCGGCCTTCATACCATCGTCACCATTTTTGTGGCGATGAACTCACCCGTGAAAGTCATTTTACTGGAAGTGAAAAATCAAACCAAAGAATCTCGCACGATCACCGCAACCTATTTTGTCGACCTTGTCCTTGGCGAACATCCGTTGCTGTCTCGCCATCACATTTTGACCGACCGCGATCCTATCGGAAACTACCTCTATGCGCAGAATCCCAAAAATGTGGATTTTGCGCATTGCCTAACGTTTCTGAAATCCAACGGCCATGAAATTGGATACTCCTGTGATCAAACAGATTTTATTGGGTATCAGGGTCAATGGGAGTGCCCGCGCGGGCTCCAGCAAGCCAAACTCTCCAATGCAAATCGCGCAAACGCCAACCCCGGGTTGGCGAGCCAATGTAAAATTGAACTTTCCCCCTTAAAAAAGAAGGAACTGAGTTACCTACTGGGCGCCGCCTCCTCGCCCTTTGAAATTCACCGGCTCATTGAAACCATGCCAACCAATGCGTCTGCCTTTCGAATGTTAAACACCGTAAAACAGTCTTGGAAAAACGACCTGACCACCATTCAGATTTCGTCGAACGATCCTTCCTTTGATTTACTCTGCAATGGATGGCTGCTTTATCAAACAATGTCGGCCCGATTGTATGGGCGCAGTGGTTTTTACCAGTCTGGTGGGGCTTATGGGTTCAGAGATCAACTGCAAGATGCCATGGCGCTCATTTACAATCGCCCCGACCTCTTGCGGGGGCAGATTCTTCGTTGTGCTTCGGCACAGTTTATGGAAGGCGACGTGCTCCATTGGTGGCATCCTCCTCTTCAACGAGGCGTTCGCACTCACATCAGTGACGATTTGCTCTGGCTCCCTCTGGCGGTCAGTCGGTACATTGAAGTCACTGGCGAGATGAACTTGCTTGAGGAACGGATCTCGTTCTTACAGGGACCTTCAGTGCCAACCACCCAAGAGTCCATCTATATGATCTTTGAAAAATCCGATCAAGATGGTTCTATTTATGACCACTGCGTGCGTGCTCTCAGAAGGTCTTTTCGTTTTGGCCGCCATGGTCTTCCACTAATGGGAGGGGGCGACTGGAATGATGGAATGAATGAGGTCGGTCACCTCGGTCGAGGTGAAAGTGTTTGGCTGGCTTTCTTTTTACATGAAGTGATTTCGCAATTTATTCCCGTCGCCCGCTTGAAGGCTGACACGGTACTCATCGATGAAATTCAAGTGATTCGCCAACAGCTCGCTACAAACATTGAACTTAATGCCTGGGATGGAGAATGGTATCGTCGCGCCTACTTTGACGACGGTTCTCCGCTGGGCTCCTCTCAATCGGCGGAATGTCAGATTGACCTGCTCCCCCAATGTTGGTCTGTTCTGGCTGAGGTCGGAAGTCGCGAACGGATGCACACGGCGATGCAATCGGTTGAAAAGCGTCTCATCGACAAGGAAGCCTCGTTGATTCGCCTTCTCGATCCACCCTTCGATGACAAAGAAGCCAACCCAGGTTACATCAAAGGATATATTCCAGGAACGCGTGAGAATGGTGCGCAGTACACCCACGCGGCCGTATGGACTGTGATGGCCTTTGTAAAGTTGGGTTTGCCAGACATCGCCTGGACTTACTTTTCTCTGATCAACCCAATCCTTCATGCAAAAACTCGGGAGGAGCTTGAAACCTATAAGGTGGAGCCATACGTGGTCGCCGCCGATGTGTATTCGCGCCCTCCGCATCGAGGTCGAGGTGGTTGGACCTGGTACACCGGTTCAGCCTCATGGATGTACCGTCTCCTTGTTGAATACTTCATTGGCCTTGAGTTAAAACAGGATCATCTGATTCGATTCAAACCCTGTTTACCAAAACACCTCAACAACCTCTCGATGGACTATCGTTATGGCAAGAGTGTCTGGACTTTCAATTTTCAGTACACACACGCAGCCACAGTCGACACTGCCATAAAAATCGAAATCGACGGAGGCCTCTATACCGCAGGACCTTGGATCGAGCTCAAGGACGATGGACAAAATCACCGAGTGATTTATTCACTGGCGGCATCAACACCGCCCATCCCTCCCGCCCATCTATCCCACCCATCCGTAGCAACAACCTTGGCCACCACCTTGCAGACATCCCCAGAGGCAACAGACCGTTACCCAGGAGAATCAAGTGAGACCACTGAGATCCCATAGAACTGTTTCTGTTTTAGTCAAATGATATTATTGAAGGCAGAATCCACTACTACTTCTCACCACTTCATAAAACCACGAAATTCTACAAAGAGGGGCGCAACCCGGCCATACTTTCTGTGATTCGGTATTTTATCAAAGTTTTTCAATTCGCTTTAGAAATGCGCCCGGAATACTTTCCACTGCTCAAAAGAATCATGGAATCCTTTGATCCTAAATATCTCACTCATAACTCCTACCTTCCCAAGGGGAATAACGGCAATGCTCCCAAACTCATTCAAAACGCCATTGATGTGGAAGAGTCCCTGAAGTAGCGGGTCTGACCAGGCATTTCTCCATACAGACAAAGCTCTTTAGATTCGCTCCTCAGGGCTAGTCTGTAGATGTTATAGGGAATCGCTTTTTTTGGACTGACTTCAAATTACGTATAGCCCTGATGTTTAAATCTAGCATCAATGTCCCACTCCTGAGATATGAGAGGTTACGAATTGTGGCACTTTCCTTAATAGTAGGAAGTGTGCTCTCTGGCCTAGGTCAAAATTCATCTTATATTCCTAACATAGCTTGGACCGAGCGCTTGAAACTTTTCGAAACTGATATTT
>JBILOD010000241.1:0-6158 GCA_044374645.1 Pseudobdellovibrionaceae bacterium
CGAAACGAGGAAGCCCAAAAGCGTGATGAGGCCATTGAGCTTTTGAAAATCTTTAAATTGGATGGCAAAAATGATCACACTGCCGGTTCGCTTCCCTATGGAGAGCAACGCAAACTGGAAATTTTGCGAGCCCTGGCCACTCACCCTAAACTACTTTTATTGGATGAACCCGCCGCCGGTATGAATAACTCAGAAACTGCCGGATTGATGGAAGTGATCGCAATGTTGCGCGAACGCTTCAAGCTCACCATTTTATTGATAGAACACGATATGAAATTTGTAATGAACATCTGCGAAAACATTCATGTGCTCGATCACGGCGTAAAGATTGCCGAGGGGAATCCCGCCCATATTCAAAATCACCCTGAAGTGATCAAAGCCTACCTCGGTACTGATGAGGAGTTACAGGCATGACACCTATTCTCGAAATTTCTGACCTCCATGTTTATTACGGCTCCATTCACGCCCTTAAGGGGGTCAATCTTAAAGTTTTTCCGGGAGAAGTGGTTTCAATGGTGGGAGCTAACGGGGCTGGTAAAACCACCACCCTGAGAGCTTTGTCTGGGATTGTTCCTTGCCAAGGAATAATCAACCTTAAAGGGACTCCCATTCAGCAGTTACCGCCTCACAAACGCGTGAGCCTAGGATTGGCTCAATCGCCAGAAGGTCGAGGGGTGTTTCCGCTGATGACCGTCGAGGAAAACCTCGAGATGGGCGCCTTTATTTTTAACGATAAAGAGCAAATTGAACGTGACCTTGATTTTTGTTTTACCTTGTTTCCACGCCTTAAAGAGCGGCGCCAGCAATTGGCTGGAACCCTTTCTGGGGGCGAGCAACAGATGGTCGCGATTTCCAGAGCCTTAATGGCAAGGCCCGATGTTTTGCTTCTCGATGAACCTTCGCTCGGATTGGCGCCCTTGATTGTGGCGCAGATTTTTGAAATCATTAAGCATCTTAATGAAACCAAAAAAACCACGATTTTATTGGTCGAACAAAATGCGAGAATGGCTCTTAAATTCAGCCACCGAGCCTATGTGATGGAAACGGGCAAAATCACCTTAGAGGGCAAGGCTTCAGACCTCCTTAAAGATGATTCCATTCGCCAAAGCTATTTGGGTCATTAGTACGACCACCCATTAGAAACGACATTCCTATTTCGCCTATTGTGTAGGCCTCGCGCGTCTGCTATTCTGACTCTTTACAGGATGGTTTACGGATGCCCTTAGAAAGTTCGCTTTTAGGTTTGCTTTTTGATGAATTAACTAAGCTCGACCCAGAAGAAATTGCCAATTTTTGTGGCGATGTTTATTTCCAGCAAACCCAAACACGCTTTCTCCAAGGTAACTTTCCAAAACTGTGGCAGATCAGCCCTGCGGCAAACCATGAAAATGTACAGGTGATCTCCTTTGAATCAGATGATCATCAGCTCATTGAAGTCGCTCTTCTCCGAACTCAGTGGGAAATATACTCAAACGCCGATCGCCTCACCTACCGTTTTTTTCGCAAAGAGTTTACGGCAGCTCTTTTTGCGCGCCCTCAAGGCACTCCAAACCATGGACGCCAATTGCTATCGGATGTCTTTACCCTGTTGTGGCTGCTCACCTGCAAACCTGAGGAACAAAACAAATGGGGTCTCGATCTTAAGAATGCCCAAAATCTCTCCGACGTTTTGAAGCCCCTAGCGAAAGCACAGGAGATACAACCTGGAGCCATTGATGCTATTCAAGCGTTGTTAATTTGCGTGCCAAGCCTCGCCTTAGGAGATTTGGTGACCTACACTCTTCCTCCATCGAGCCAAGCGCCCACGCTCTATCAGGGACAACTTTTTAAAGTCTTTAATCCGACAGCTCTAAAGGCCAAGGCCGCTTCGCTAGAAGCCGCTAGCCTTGGCGCTCAAATTGAAAAACAGGGACTCGCAGAGCTGCAAGTGCTCTTCAACAGTGGCCGTATTCTACCACTCAAAGACAACGAAGATCTGATTCCCTACTTGGAAAATCATCGTTCGGAACTCGCTGATCGCCGCATGCTGGATAAATTATGCAAGATCAACGACGACGACTCTTTGTTGTTGCGAACATTTGAACGCAATAAATTTAATTTAATCGATAAGTTTTTCTCTGAGTCCAAAGAAGTCCGGCTCGTTTGTGGATACAATGCGACTCAGGAGCGGCCTTACCTTCGCTGTGCAGAATTTGCGGTATCTTCCTTTGGCGGTATCTACCAAAAGCCGAAGTTGCGCATAACCTCTAGTGCTGGGTATGGGCAACTTAAAATCCAATTGGAACCCACCGAAAGTTTTGTGGGAGCCATCGTCACCAATCAAATCGCCTTTGAGCCCCGTGCGCAGAAAATCATTTTTCATGACCTCCATCAGCTGGCCCGCCAGTTCAGCCGTTTTATGGGTGAAAAAGAAAATGGTACGACCCTTTTACAGAATTTATTTCACCGTGAACATCCCTTTACCCTTGAGGGGCATAAACGCATTTATGGCTTTTTAAAGAACCTGCACCATGAGTTTGGCAAAGATTTGTTGATTTCGACGCTTAATGAAGTTCATCTCTCTCAGCGGCCAAAGCTCAAACTCTCAATTGATCGAGAATCCTTTCGGGCGATCCATCAAGTGGATTGCGAAGGAACCCCCATCACGTTTACCAATTTGGCTTCGGAATGGAGAGAAGTTCTTCGTGGCGCTCAGGATGGTTTAGTCGGAACTGTATCCAGCGCGAATATCGACTTTAATTACTCGATTCGTAGAGCACAAAGACAAAACGAATCCAAATTAATGAAGCACACCGGGATTTTTATGATTCTTTTGCATTCGACGCTTGAGTGGAAATTGCGTCAGGAAGCTCTTGGTAAGTCAAAATCGGTATTCTATGAGGAACTTTGGCAAAAAATAACACTTTTACTCGCACCTCGTTCTGAAGGGCTTCGACCTGAGTCCATCGATGAACTGATCTCGACCAAGATCAAAAAAGTGGCCGTGGACTTTATTGAAAATCTATTGGATTTGATGGACCCGGATTATGAAACCGTTTTGGTGCTCAATAATCGAATCGTGTTTGCAAAAGGGGTTATCTTAGAGCAAGCGAAGGCCCTGTTTTTTTGGATTCACCAGGTCGCTAGTTTCACTAAAGGTGATTTATTTACAAAATCATCTTCAAAGTATCTCCCCGCCGAGTGGTTTGTGGATGATGAACTCACACCGTCACTTCCGCCGCTGGATCACTACGTACTTGTTGATGATGTGGTTGAGGCGAGAACCGTGGGCGTGAGATCCTACAGCACTCGCCATCGAGAGTCACAATACCAATTGCCGCTGTCTGCCTGGGCGCGTTTACCCCAAAACTATCCTGAAATTGATGTGCAATTGGATGGCCGCCCACTCGAACATCTAGGACCCAATGAATTTCAAGTGAACTTCGAGTTATCACAGGGAGAATCAGACTCAGGTCAACAGCGCATTGATTGGTTTGATCTTAATCCCAAATATTTTTTGAATGGCAAAGAAATCTCTGAGATTCAGGCGCGCAAACTCACATTTGAGGGAGTTCTTGAATACCAAGGGCGGTTCTATGTGCTCGATAATGAAAATTTTCCGAGTCAGCGCGCTTTAGAAATTTTTTGGAACCGTCTGCAATTCAATCAACAGAAGTCGTCAAAACAAAAGCAAGCTCAAGAGGGCGAAGTCTCTTCGCAGAAACACCACGTCCTGGAATTACTGGCACTACGTCGCATGGGAATTTCTTTTCAAGGGCCTAAAGAGTGGGAAGAAATTTGCGAATACTACGACCGACTCTCGCAGCCTCGGGGCCAATTGGATTTAGGCAATAAACTGAATCAAACCCTCAAGCCTTATCAACTGGCGGGAGTGCAATGGCTCTGGGATCTTTTTCAACTACGCATTGGTGGTATTCTCGCCGATGATATGGGTTTGGGTAAGACCGCCCAGGCCCTTTCCTTCTTGCAGTACGGTTACCATAAAAAGGCCATTAAAAAAGTATTGGTCATTGTGCCAGTCTCCCTCACCTTCAACTGGGTGGCTGAATCTGAAAAATTCACACCTGATTTGAATGTGTCGGTGTTTGAGCCAAAGGATACGGAAACACTCAAAGCCAATGTCGTGGTTTGCACGTACAGCCTTTTAAGTCTGCACCATAAACTTTTTGAAAAAGAAGTCTTCGATGTGGTGATTTTTGATGAGGCTCAATATCTAAAAAATATAGGAACCAACCGATTTAAGTCCTCTGAACATATTAAAGCCAAATTTAAAATAGCACTAACGGGCACTCCGATTGAAAACAATTTGGCCGAGCTCTATGCGCTTTTTCATTTGGTGGCACCAGGCTTACTTGGTAGCCGCCAAGACTTTCAGCGCCATTATGTTAAACCTGAAGAGCTTCCCGAAGAAAGCGTTGAGTTTTTGCGTGCCAAACTCAAACCCTTGATTTTGCGCCGACGCAAACAGGATCTCTCGTTGGAACTTCCTGACAAGACCGAAAACCAAATTTACGTCGAGTTTTCAAAAAAACAGAAAGAGCTCTATCGCAATACAGCGCTTTCATGGAGTCAAAAGGTCAACGAGGCCATTCACCAAAAAGGTGCCTCGCAAAGCAAGCTCTATATGTTGACCGCCCTTTTGCGACTGCGGCAGGTGTGCTCTGATCCTGCCGCTTTGCCTGCGGTGACATACAAAGAGGTCCCACCAAAAATTGAAATCCTCATTGATATGCTAGAAGAAATCACACAAGAGGGACACTCTGCGATTGTATTCACCCAGTTTATGTCGACCTTTGGCCGTCTGCGGGATCTTCTCAAGAAACACAACATCAAGTCCTTCGAAATGCATGGTGGGACTCCGCGAAAAGATCGTGAAGTGCTGCTCAAAGATTTTAGCGCTGAGACTTCAGAAAAAGGCTCAGTGCTATTGATGACACTGAAAACTGGGGGAGTTGGTTTGAACCTGACAAAGGCAAGCTATGTGTTTCATTTAGAACCTTGGTGGAATCCTGCCGTCGAAAACCAGGCCACCGACCGTGTTCACCGTTTGGGTCAGAGCAAGAATGTCACCGTTTACCGCCTGATTATGCGCGAATCTGTGGAAGAAAAGGTTGAGATGTTGAAGAAGCGTAAAGCACAGTTGTTTAACAACCTGTTTGGCGATGATTACTTTTCGCTAGAGTCTGTGGATGAATCCAGCGGTGCGGAGAAGGCCGGCGCCACCACCATCACTAAAGAAGATTTTGATGTTCTGATTCAGTAGTGAGAGTAAGAGTAATGGTGATGGCATTGGTAATAGTAATTTTAAAGATCCGCCTAATGCAATAACCACATGACGGGAGAGTACTGCCCATTAGTAAACTCTGCTTGGCCCCCTATGTACATAAAGTGATTGCCCGGATGAATAACGATGTCAAAGGCCCGATCATTTCCGTCGTAGCCGCTGCTCGGCCAGCTTGAGGAAGTGGTACTCGTGTTGAAATGGCGTACGGATAATCCACCCATTTGATTAACTTTGGCGATAGGAGCTGTCGAATCGTCTGTCACCTGAACACTCCACACGGACATTTGTTGGTGCGTTGACTCTAACGAATAACCAACAGGATAGAAAATATTTGGCTCCACAGGGTCCACTGCAAAACTCGTAGTCGCACCTTCATGTAAGCTGTGTTTCCAACTAAAATTTGCCCCTCTGTCGGATAAGAATGACCCATCATCGGCCTTAAACAACCAAAGTGCAGGTCGAAAATCAATTGCATTCTCTGGAAAAGCTCCCGTGATGACAAGCCGTGAATCACTAGGACCAGCAAAGCCCACTTTATTAAAAACGGGTAAATAGCTGCTAATAGGTCTATACGCAAAGGTTATACCCTCTCCTTGATCACCTCCAAACCCCGTTTTAAAACCAAATGATTGATCAAACTTCAACACTCCAATTTTATGTGAGTTACTTCCATTCGAAATCAAAACCACCAAGAACAAGCTGCTACTTTGTTTATGGAAGATGCAGTCGATCGTTTGAAGTTGGTAACCATTTTGACCCCATCCTATACTGGGCAAGCTCACATTCGCCCCAGTCGCCCCGGTAAAGACACCACTACTATATGTGAATTTTTTGATCTCCACTGCGTTTGAAATCGCTGATTTCACCGGGCAGG
>JBILOD010000242.1:0-6150 GCA_044374645.1 Pseudobdellovibrionaceae bacterium
AACACGAAAACTGCAGAAAGATTACTTTTAAATAGGGATTTTCTTATCCTAATGGGTGGATTTGGTTTTCGATCATGCACAACTCCTCCTTCCTCAAATTCAGTCGTCCTAAATTCAAAAAGTTTGAATTTGCAATTCCCCTAAATAAGGGCTGAAGTAACGGATTTTTGTAAGCTGCAAAAAAGATACCGGAGAAATTAGATCCTAAGCCTATACGATCCTGTATCTCGAAACAATTTTCGATGGAGTTCTGAATTTGAAAGCCTGAACGTTTCTTTTCTATTTCATCGAAAGGCAACGATGGCGAGCATTTGGAAAAAAAGAATTCTGGGACATAGTTCAATGACAATGCTTGTTTAAAGTGAATTTCGTTGGTGAGGGTCTCATCGCCTATTACATCAACTAATTCAGCTTTTAACTCTGAATCGTTTTCTTCTAAATGTATTACTGAAGCCAATCTGGCCAGGCATTCATTTGCGCTTTTTTTAATTGCTTGGAGGCATTCCCCTGAACATCCTAATCCTACGATAACGCCGAATGGTTTTGGGGCCCCGGCCCCTTTAGCAACTAAACAGAAAGAATATAAATTTACATCAAAAACTGGTAACTGTAGCAATTCAAATTCAACTCCAGGCAAAATTACTTTTGAGGGCAATAAATGATGAAACCTTTCACGTTCCAAAATGTTTGGTCGCTGTCTTAGAAGGAACGGGACTAAAAAACTATCCCGTTCAAAGGCTTCACAATAGGCGGCAGTCCTTGCCGCATCTTCCGATGTATGAACTGCTGTCGAATAGCTAAGAGGAATTTTAAGCCTTTTAACAAGACATCTTTCTAAGGCCTCAGAGCAAGCCTTTTCAAGGGCTAGATATTCAACTGAGTCAATACCGCGACCTTTGTATATGATTCCTTCGACATTAATACTAACACCTACATCGAACAGAGAGAGTTCCCAACGCTCAGGCCAATCGTAATAGGTAATTTCAATCCGACCGGGATCGAAATTGCTTAAAATAGAGTCTAGTGTTGGCGTTTGATCAACCATAACTGAGTATCTGCGAAAAAGTTTGATAATCCAATCTGCCAAGGCTTTCTGACTAATGCGGCATAGGGATATACTGCTATTGGCATTGTCCTGGCATGGGTAATGGTTTGAAAATGTAATTCTCTCAACTTATTCAACCGTTCTTCTTGATCGTCGATTTTCTGATACTCTCCTAACCACTCTTCGCCTTCTTTTCCGAAAATACCAAAATACCCGGTTCCCATATAATATGATAGAAGACTGAAATCTTCTTGGTAGCTTAGATCTGGTCCCGAAATAAAAAGGTGTGGCTCCAAATGCTGAGTATCAAATTTTTCAAAAGAGGGAACAGTACCTCTTTCTACGACAGCATTCGGAAGCGCTTTTAGAATCAGCTTCTTGTAGTCCTCAAACGGTTCCAATCGCACAATACGTACTCTTAACGGTAAATCGCTCATAGAAGGAACATCTTGTGCTAATAATTGCTCCAGCTTGCCTATTTTATCTTTCTTGAGCCCTGCAGCCCCAAACACCGGAAAAATCTGAGTTTGAATTTCAAATCCATCCTTTTTTTGAAGATAGCCTGAGAAAGATTTTCTTAATATTCGCCCGATATCAAGCCTCTGTACTTCTGAAAGATGGTGCAATCCCAATTTGGTAAATGTAGTCACCAGACTTCGAATATTCATGGTTTGGTGAAGGTTGAATCCAGTGTGATCAGAGGAAAATTTAATCATTTCTGATGCCGGAACATGATCAATTGTTGTTAGAAAATCAATCTGGCCATTCCGTAATCCTTTTAGGGAAGACTCAATTGAGTCAGTAAAAATTAATTCAACTTTCTGCGGAATTTGATTGGAATAGTGATAGTGAAAAGGGTTAGCAACCAACCGAAACTCATTTTCCGATGAACCCTCAAGGAAGTAGGGTCCTGAAGTTTCTTTATAATCAACAATTTTTAAAGTCGAAGGGTCCACGGCACTTTGGGGGATAACGGCAAAATCAATCGAAGCTAAGAGAGGAATCAAAAATGAGTCCCGTTTTTCAACTTTAAGTATAAGCTCAGAATCAGCGACTTCAATTCCAGGACACAAATCGTCTATCGATTTAAGTGATCTGCTTTTGCATAATAGCGGTTTTAAATTTCCATGAGTAGAAGACCCTAATATAAGGAGGCGTTTCAAGGAAAACGCAGCATCCGCAGCTGTAATCGGTATTCCTCCAATAGTTCGTAAATTCGGCCGAATCTTGAATATTAGTCTATTTCCACGCCATTCAAATTTTTCAGCGACTCCCCCAACCAAGCGACCGGCAGGGTCCAATTCAACTAAGGGACTGAAGAGGTTTTCACATAAAATATAATCAGGTGCTAGCTGGATATGAGCTGGGTCATATCCACTTATTGGCTTTTTACTTGGAAAACTGACTTTCAAGGTTGCCACTGCATATTCTCCTTTTGTAAGACTAAAACTGTAGAACCAGCCAGCGGCAAGAACCGATAAAATACCGGTGAGAAAAAATAGAACTATATTTTGTCGATTGAAAAAGGGGGCACTTGGCACGGTTTACTCCTGGAACTCCCCCTGAATAAAAATCCACTTACTTTTATGGGCAAATAATTAGAAGTTCAGAGGTCTTTGTAGTAACCTTGATACCTTTTAGTTTGAGGGAAGAAGCTAGTTTCATGGTAAAATCCTTTGTTAAATGTTCCGATGGTGTTATTATCAGATTTGACGCATTAAATCAACAAACAATTAGACTGCTAATCAGCTAGGAAAAGTCAAAAATGGTAAAAGACTTTCAACGCCCAATACTTCTTGGAAACTTTGTAAGTAGTGTATTTAACTTTGTTTTTTTTCTGCTGGCATCTCTGCTGCTCAGTATTGATGGCGTCACCATTTCTGAAGTTTCCTTGATCTTGGGTGGGGCCAACCTTGCTGCAGCTCTTGCCCAACCGTTCATTGGCCGATTGGCCGACACTGGTAAGCTTGGCTTAATCGCGTTTATCGCATTTATTTCAAACGCGTGGGGGATTTATACTTTAACGACTTCGGATTTACCGACCCTCGTGGTTGGAAGTACACTAATTTTAATTAGTGCGGCTGTTATCCAAACAATTAGTAGTCGATCATTGGAAGGTCTTTCAGCTCCCGCTGATCGCTCGAATATAGCGTCACTTAATTATATGCTGTCGAACATTGGTTATGCACTGAGTGCGGTCTTGGCCTTTTTCTTTATTAAATCAGATAAACATATGTTGCTTATTTTGGATGTGCTCACCACAGGGATAGCGTGCTTTTTGATCGCAAAATACGGATCAATTGTACCCCCAACCGATACCGACCTCTCTAAAGAACCTCTTCGAGATACCTCTCAAAAATCAAACTGGCCGAATGTTTTGAACAAAAATGCCTTGTGGGCGATCGTCGCCACTCTCCCTTTATTTATGGGCCTTGCATCCAGTTTTTCCGTCATCCAAGTTGTATTTGCTGAAATGGGCCTCGATTACTCTGTATTTTCAACGGTGGTTATCGGAATCAGTAGCCTTGCCGTCGTGGCTGGATATTATGGTCTGAAAATCCTAAAACCAAACAACTTCACAAAGATTATCGTGGGCGGATTTCTTTTGGGTTTGGGAGTTTCGTTATTGAGTCTGACCACAACTGTAGAAAATTGTATGATATACGCCAGTATCTGGGCCATAGGTGAAATTCTGATAATCGGAGATGCGTCTGCTATTTTTTATCAAGTTGTTCCTCCCCAATTCCCTGGCCTCGCGGCAGGGCTCAAAGTGGGTTCTATTCGCCTCGCATTTGTGCTGTGCCCTTTCTTGATTGCTTTGCTAGGAAAACTAAATGTAGTGAATATCACTTTATCACTATCGATTCCTTGTTTGATTGGGGCCCTACTTCTCTATCGTATGAAGAAGCGATTAACCAATAAACTTTAAACACTTGGTTGGGTGGTTCTGGATGGAGCTCGGACTCCGTCCCTGTAGATCCCCGAAGATGCCTCCTTAGATTCACCGAAGACTGATTACCGAAAAAGGACAAGGCCTCTAAACCTTGGATTTGAAGTTAGCAACTTCATTTCGTGGGTCTTGATTTTTTGACTTCCAAGAATACCAACTCGAAATGGGTGGTCAAAGCGGGCCAATCTTTGGTTCACTTCTAAGGACGGAGTGAGAGGAGATTGGCCTTGATAGAGTTGAAAAAAGATTTCGCTAGTGAATTGATAGAGTTTAGCGAGGTCTTTTTGATTGCCGGTGGTGATCCAGTCCCCTAAACCTGTAGAGGTTAGAATGAATTGTTTGGCGAGCCGTGCGCGCACCTCCTTTAAGAATTCCGCATACTGGAGCAACTTAAAGGTCGGCGAATCAAAATCGATTTGAATACCGGCAACGGGAACTCCTGCGTGTTCCCAGGCCTGAATCTTGGAGTTAATCATCTCCATCATAACTGGAGTTGGTACTAATTGATCCACACGAAATACCAAATGTATTCTATTGGTACTTCTCACTGAATTTGGTTTTATCCCTATGGGGGTAAAACCAAAGGCCGTGCCTTTGAGAAAAAAACGACCTTGAAGGATGAACAAGTCTTTGTCGCGTCTTTTCGACAGGTCTTGCATATCAGGCCAAAGCCAATAGCCGGTTAAACTTCGATGAGGCGTAGCTTTGCCCTCAGCGCTCAAAGCCACGCTTCCTAGAGCTACCAGTAGATGGATAAGGCCTTTGATTCTGCGGATTGCGGATAGTTTTTCTTTAAGCGCTGAAACCATTTTTTCCTCGTATCGCGTGAGAAAGTTTCCTGGGGAACTTTTGCATCGTAAGACCAGCAGGGGTACCAATCGTTGCTGGGGCGAAAACAAGATAGCATTCGATGGAGAACCACGGGTTCCCATTGCGTCGAAATCGAATTTGGTGTTTGATCGGAAATCATCGCAAAGGCGTTGTGATAGTAATCAAAACTCTGCACGATTTCGGGTTTTAGTTCTTTGGCCTTCAATGCATCTTCAGTTGTAGCAGGAATTCCAGACAACGAAGATTCTAAGCAAGCCGCTGTCATACTGGGGTTTTCAGCGAGTGATTTGCGTAAAAGATCTCCTGCCGCCAGATAAGATTCAATGTTGGGTTTGGTATTCAATTTGGCCACGAGTTTGATTTGCTCTTTGATGGTTGGATCTTTAACATCGGCTTTTTCCAATTTTGTAAAAGCAGCCAAATCCTTTTTGGAAAGAAGTCTGGAAAACAAAGGGGGTGCAACGGCCAGTTGGCGCTCCTTGCTTAGTTTGCCGAAGTTTTCAATGATGGATTGTAATTGGGCGTCTTTTAAGTACTCCTGAATAACAATTTTAACAAAGCTATCAGGGTAAATGGGTTCTCGAACTGCATCGTAGACCTTTTCGGCCATCAATTGTGCCTTCAAAAGCAATAGTCGAGCAGCTCCACCATTGTGGCCCCGGAGCAATATCAGTTCTCGAATTTCATTTTCAGCCTGTAAATACCGTTTCGACTCCATTAAGGCGCGATAGCGAAGCACTCGAATCGCATCGGTGATTCGCGATGGAGCCTTGGGCAATTTAAGTCCCACTAGTAAATCGTAATTTTGCGTAGCCAGGTAGAGACGTGCTTTCTGATAGAGAAAAATATCTGGTACGTTTTGATAGGCGCCTTCCTGCGATTCCAGCTCGACGAGTTGTTTTTCGAGGTCCGACTTCGTCGTAGCTGAGTCGATGGGTACGGCAGCGGCAACAAGTGGATATTGCCAAAAGATCTTTTTGCTACCACACACAACAATGGAAGCATCAATATTTAGATTACGAAGACTCAGGAGATTCCTATTTTTAAAATAGTTTTCAGTTAGTTCTCCGAGTTTTTTTAAACAATCATCGGGTCGTCCTTGGAGGCTGAGTAATAAGAGATCGTTTTCAACAACCGCTTTCCAAAGAGGGCTTGCGATAAAATTCGCTCTGAATTCGGACATCTCTGCTTGAACTGCTTTAAAATCTTGGCTTTGGATTAAGGACTCCCCAGTGCCTTTTTCGGCAAAATTTAACAGCCGAGACAATCTCAATTGTATTTTTGAAAAAAGGGCGTGCTCACGAATCCAAGGGGACTTGGAATT
>JBILOD010000456.1:0-3713 GCA_044374645.1 Pseudobdellovibrionaceae bacterium
CACAGGGTGCCTGAACCATTTCGAATGGTAGCATGTCTTAAACATAAAACTCCGAGGTATATCAGCCAAGCAATAGATCTCTCGATTTGGAATTTGACCATCTTATCTCACCCCCATTAGACTTTAAAAGAGACATTTGGCAAGGAGGCCATTCATGGGATTCATACGAGCAGGAATGATCGTGGGTGTTTGTTTTTTTGGAATTGCCGCCCTGGCCTTTGATATGGTGGCGGTGCCAATGAGTCCATTTCAGTTACCTAAATTGGAAGTTGAACTTGATGGTGAGCCAGTAACCTGTGCTCAATTCGATGGATCTTGGTCCGGAGTCTGTGAAGGACCGGAAGGAAAAAAAGATCTCGAAATGGTTTTTGAACAGCGAGATTGTTCGCTTCTCATTATCGATGGTCGAGCTTACCCATTAAATGGAATGGCGACGTCTGCCAATAGTCACAATGCCGAGATGACCAATAGTACAATGGCTCTCGCCTGGGATGCGGATAAAACAAAGATTATTGGTAATGGTCAGACCATGGGTCAGTTTATAACTAAGCGTCGAATCATTAAGTATCAACATAAGAACAAATTCACTTTAGAGCGCGATCGCCAACGCATACTTTTAACCACCGAATTTGTCGCGGATACTTTTGTAAATGATGTCAAGAAGGTTGAAAAAGGCGAAGTCAGCTGTCGTCTTGAGAAAAAAGTTGAAACTAAAATCATTAAATAAAAAAAGTTTGCCGCTGATCAACTTTTTTTATGAGAGAAATTTGTCCTTTAGGTTGTCCTATTCATCGCCCTACCTCTTTCTTCTAAGGTTTTTTTACTGAATCACTGGATGTAGGTCGAAGGATTTGCAATTTCTTGGCAGAGAACGGGAATCAAGAGACAATGAAGACGGATCAGAATGGGGGATTTATGAGGGCTCAACACCTTTTGTTTACTCTTGGGATTATGATGTTAGTGAATGCGTGTTCGACGGCACCGACTCGTCCTCAAGTGACCCAAAAAATGATGCGCCCGGTACCATTTGAGGCGCGCCCCTCTGGCGACACCAATCAATTTAAACCACGAGTGCTTGTTTTTAGAGCAAAGAGTGACCCTGCTAAATCGTCTGAGGAGTGGGTGACACGAGCGGAAGTGGAATTGTTCAAAAATTTGGAGCGGGCAGGCGTCTATGTTTTGTTGCGTCCTGCGGATGTGGGGATGGACCCCAAGGAATTTACGGAACGTGGTCAGTGGGACTGGGTTAAAATTCAGCAAGTGGCCCGCGATAAAGCCATCCCACTGGTGATGGAATGGGAACTTGCTCCTATCCAAGTCAAGCAAGATGCTGATCCCATTGGAATTGTACGCGAGCGCCGTCGTGAGATCATTGTTCAAGTTAAAACTCACTTACGCGATAGTCGCAAAGGCACAGACATCAGTCTGGATACTGGAGAGGCTCGTCAGCAGGACCGGGATGTCCTTTGGCTATCACGAACCGATGGTCAAATCACGGTGGCTGATTACGATCCAGTCACCCTCGAACTGCTGTTAACCACTGCCATCGAGGACTTGGTGCCTCGGTTGGTGAGTCATGCCCAGCGCATATCCTGGAGTGGGCGAGTGGCAATGATTAAAGGAGATCGGCTGTACCTCAATATTGGTCGTCAGTCTGGATTACAAGTGGGTGACATTTTAAAGGTCTTGGAAACTGGGGATGAGGTTTTTGATCCTGAGACTGGAGACTCCATCGGTAAGGTTCCTGGGCGCATGAAAGGCACATTGGAGGTCATTAGTTATTTTGGCCAAGATGGTTCCGTTGCGGTGGTCCATTCGGGAGCGGGATTTCAAGAGAATGATGCCATTGAATATTACTGAATAGGGTTGAAAGTGAAAGTTTGGGAGCCTCACTGATATGAACATAATTTTGCAGTTGTTATTCGCGAGTGCCGTCACTTTTAGTTATCAGATCGTACAAAAAAATAAAGAGGTGCAGGTTCAAGGGCAAGGGGAATGGCCCGAAGAAATTGTCGTGAATGATGGCGATTTGAAATTAAAAATAGAAGATGGAGTCTATGATATCTTTTCAGAAACCAAATTGAGATTCGACGCTGAAGCGATTATTCATATCCACTACGGAACCTTTCGGATACGGCGTACCGATGCCACCGTATTAAAAGTCAGTTCTCCTGTGGCTATGGCCACTCTCTCGGCCGGAGATTTTATCATCCAATATCATCCAGATCGTGCGCTTGTAGAAATCAAAATCCTCGATGGGAGTGCCCTCCTTCAAGGGCATTATCGCGATGAGATTCTCAATCTCCAAAAAGGCGAATTGGGTCAGTTTGTGGGAGTTCCCGAGTCCGATGGGCCTGCGTACGACGTGTTGTTGAAGGGGCGAAAATCCATTCGTGGTCATCTCGGTGGTCCGGAAAAATTGTCTGAACTACAAATCAAAGAACTCGCTCAGTCGATGAATATTCAGCTGCGGGTGGTCAAGGCCAAAGTCAAGCCGAAGCCCAAACCTGGCCAGATTTGTTCAGAACCCTTTGCTCGTTTTAATGAATGTGTGTGGCGCTGTGTAACTCCAGGTGGCAAATCACTTGCCGTTGCGGGGGCCTGTCAAAATGAGAATCCTAAAGC
The DNA here is from genome assembly GCA_044374645.1 of Pseudobdellovibrionaceae bacterium. Taxonomy (GTDB): domain Bacteria; phylum Bdellovibrionota; class Bdellovibrionia; order Bdellovibrionales; family Bdellovibrionaceae; genus CAUJGP01. The sequence goes on from JBILOD010000456.1 coordinate 2,626, forward strand.
GGAGTGCGTGCGTGAGCGATGCCTTGCAAGTGGTCAGTGGGGTGATCGAAGCGCATTGAAAGGGGCCGCGAACTCAGCCTGTCGCAAAGGGGGAATTTTTGTTGGCCCGTGTGATTATTAGGTGAGCCCTCCTGCCATGCCTGGCTCGTAAAGATTTTTTTAATAGTTTTTTATAGTTGTATCGAGTATCTACAGAGCTTCGAGGAAGTATTTTTAGAAGTCCTATTTGATAATGGATTTTTGAAGTGAGGAGCTCTATGAATTTCAAACGGTTTGTATTAAGCCCCATATTAACAATTTTAGCATTCTCCTTTTTGTTAATGAGCACCAACGCTTGGGGCAATAATTCTTGGTATCATCATAACCTCAAAAGCCAAGATGGCGTTTCTATTGTCTTGGATTGGCAGTATGTCGGAGGCATTTATGAACCCTTTTTTCATCAGCGTTACGAGCTAGTTAATAATCTTTGGATCAACGTTCATGGCAATGACAGCGGGTTGCATCCTCAAGATCGAGTGGATGTGCGACTTTTTAATTATCGTCGTTCACGTGATGGTTCCAATCATTGGGAACTGGATTTGTCGGTCTATTTAAAGCTGCACTGGAATGGTACGAATTTTACAGGTCAGTGGATTGGGATTGATGCTTTTGGATCGACCACGTCTAGTTTGCCGATTGCCAGTGAAGGGGCCCTAGGAAATTTTGAATATCGCCAAGAGATCGAAGTGACCGTCTACAAGAACAATACTTTGTATCGCCTTATCGATCCATTGAATGGCACGCCTTATTTCAAATTCAATCTGGCAGAAAAAACGGCTCCCTGATTGTTTTTGGCTGACATTCTTCAGTCCTAGACTTAGGGATATACTGTGATTGTAATCTGATTTCCCTTCCGGCATCATAGGAAGGGTGAAGCTTCTTTCGATATTTCTTAGTTTTTGTCTTTGTTTTAATCAGAGTGTCGCGCCAGCGAGCACTCTCTCCTCATTTCAGTTAGCCTTTGAAAACAAATTGCTCGAAACGGTCAATCACTGGAATCGTGCAAAGACATATAAGCAAGCTGTCGATCGAATATCTTCGTTATCGAG
>JBILOD010000342.1:0-4893 GCA_044374645.1 Pseudobdellovibrionaceae bacterium
TCTTTAAACACGATTGGGAGCAAGTCTCCAAAAACTGTGCCCGTGAAGGTCGACTTCCCTATCTTTGCAGGAGCATGAACGGCCTGCTTTCCGCCTTTGCCGGTGTTCTGACTGGCCCAAACGCGGACCGTAAGGATTTTGCGAATCTAAAGCTGAGCGCAGAAGAGATTGCCCGCATTGCCGCAGATCTTAAGTCTAAGGGTATGCTTCACGGCTCAGAAGAGTTAATGAATGGTGTTGAAAATAAAGCGATTGAGACTGCGAAATTGGCTGGTGAAGAAAATGTCCTCGCCTTCGATACTGCTCAAGAAATTACCAATGGCTGTATGGAATGCCACTCCGGGACAATTTACCGAGCTAATAACTCAGGTCTTAGCCTAAAACAATTACGTCGCTAAGTTCGACAATCAACGAAGTTATCACTTTATTCCTCGATCTTTATCTGGGTTAGAAAGGGATAACTTCGCACCCTATCTCACTCCTATAATATAAACTTAATCGTACAAATCCAATTTTTTTGTATCATATTAAAACACGACCATCGGTCATATCGATAGCCAAATATAATTTGTTTAACGAAATTTAACTTTAGGTTTCCTTTCCTTGGCTTCTTTTCTATACTGATTTGGTGAAAACTTAATGATTGTGACCAATTCAGGAGAGCCAAACGATGTCCCCAAGACCCCATAAGATCTTAATAGTTGAGGATGATCTCGCCCTACGTGAACTACTAATTTTGGTTCTGGGTGGACAGTTCAATGCTCAATTTTTTGAAGCAGAAAGTGATCAGCGGGCCATTCAAATTTTAGAATCCCAAAAACAGCTGATGGATATTATCGTTTCAGACTTCAATATGCCGAACGGTAACGGAGGAACACTTGCAAAGTATGTTCGCTCCCAGATGCCCGATACTCCTTTTTTACTTGTATCCTCCGATGATCGCCGTGACCATGAGGAGATCCTTTCTCTGCCCTTCATGGCCTATATTGAAAAACCCTTCGATGATTCGATGTTATCGGACGAGGTGAATCGCCTTTTGGCAGCAAAGGCTGGTCAGGACGAAAATGAAGAACCTCGTTATATGCCGATATCACTTCATTCCCTTGAACGCTTGCGCACTCTTGAATGCCCGGTTTTTTTAAAATTGAGTGAAAATCATTATATTAAAATTTTAGGAGAGAAGGATGTTTTCGATGATGAGGTCTATAAACGCTTTCTTGCCAAAGATTTGCAGTACCTTTATATCAATAAAATTCACTTCGAAACAGTGCTGAATCGTTTTCGCAATCTTGTAAAAGATGACATTTATATTTCTGCCATCAAATCCAAAAAAACCGAAGCGTTAAAGCTTTCAAAGACCGTGCAAGAACTCGTCAGCTCCGCGACTCGTGCCTTTGGCTGGAACGAACAGGTTCTGGCACTTGGAAGCGAGAGCATCCAACTCATTCAAAACTTGGTAAAACACGATAGCAATCTCGGTGAGCTTTTTGATTGGTTTAGCGAGGACTCCCATGACGTTGGAGTTTTGGCCGGACTTCTTCTGATTTACACCCTCTCTTCAATCACCAACGAACTTAAACCCCAAAATCCTCGTGCGCTCGATTACCTCTCAATGGCCGCATTTCTGCATGACCTACCCCTCTCAGATCATTTAATCCGCAATCAACGAAAATTCTTAAAGGCCATACAATTGGGTATCCCGGCTAACAAACAGGAGTCAGAAAAAATTCGACTTCACTCAGAGGCCACCAAAGAAACTTTATTAAAATGGCCAAATTGCCCAAAAGAAGTGATCACCATCATCGAAAAACATAACGAACGCCCCGATGGACGAGGATTTCCTTTCGGGATCGAAGGGAAGGACATTGATGAGCTGACTGGAATTTTCATTGTTGCCAATGAAATTGTTCAGCTCTACCTCAATCACCGAGATCCCAGAGCATTCCTGGCTGAGTTTGCAGGTTCAGCGGAGCTATTTGCCAAAGCTGACGCCACCCGCGCACCATTTGCAATCGCGCTCAAACAGTTGACGCGTTAAGAGACTAAACTAAAACCCCAAGCGGCATCCACTGATTCTGCCAGAGACTTCGAAATTACTTTCAGTGCCGCCAAATTAACTGGGGATGAGCCCATCCTTTAGGGTATTTCTATAGACTTTCAAGGCGGGCCAGAGCCCTACCAATGCGCCTAATAGCATTACGATGAGGGCGTAAAGTATTTCTGTTTGGGTCCAAACCAGCGTTGTCAGGAATAGGCCATATTGGGTTTGCAACCAATCCCGCAATGCCACAACAACTAGTACTTGCATTAATGCACCCAAAATAACTGCAACCAAAGTCATCAATACGGATTCTATGACTAAAAGACTGGCGAGTTGCCGCGGCCCAGCTCCAATAGCCCGAAGAATGGCCATCTCACGTCGGCGCTCATTAAGGGTGGCCATCAAAATACTAATCATCGATAGCAAACTCACGACCAAAATACATCCTCCCAAAACTCGCAAGGCATTTTCAACGGTTCCAAGCATCTGCCAAAGGTCGTTCACCACCACCGAAGGAATAACCGCTGTCAACGGTTCCAAAGTTTCATTATTGATCTCCCGCTGAAGGCGCAAAACATCCACCCGATTTTTTAGGCGCAAAATAAAACCCGTCAGTTCCTCCCCGCGGTGGAGGTCGGCCTGATCTTCTTTATGATCTTCTTTATGATCTTCTTTATGATCTTCGCCATCGTGATGATCGGATTCGGGTTGAGCGTCCTCATGATGAAGATGTTCCAAGCTCTCCATACTCACAAACAATGATTGATCAATAATGGTTCCCGTAGAGTTTAATATTCCGACCAAACGAAACGGTTGATCATCATGACGAAGCATCCCTACTTCGCGCGTAACTCCATGCTCAAGGACAATAGACTGTCCTAGTGAATATTGAAGTTTTCGAGCGACTTCGGCCCCCGCCACAACAGTGAGGGCACCATCAGACCATTCCCCTTGTCGCAGTTCTAAGGCTTTCTGCCCCTGATAGCGATAGTGCTTGAAAAAATCAGTCGTGGTCCCGACCACCCTGAAACCACGATGCCCATCTCCCAAGACTAGAGGAATAGACCAATCGACCGCGGCGTGATTCTTCCATTTTTCATAGGTCTGCCTCTTTATATTGTTGGCAAAAACGCCTCGATTAAAAATCGTCGCTAGAACCAAATTCGTTGGCCCCGTTCTAGCCCCAACGATAAGGTCGGCCTGACTGATCGTTTGCGTAAACCCTTCCTGTGCAGCAAGCCTTAGCCGCTCCACACTCAAAGTCAGAAATATGCTCAGAGCTAAAGACATCGTCGTCAGCACAACGGTTTCACGACGATGCCAAAGAGATTTGTAAGATAATTTGAAGATCGTTTTCATTGAGCATCTCCCCTTTTAGTTCCGCGATTGAGTTGCAGAAAAGCGATCGATTCATCAAATAAGGACTCTAAGGCACGATCGTGTGAAACGAACAGTATTGTAGTTCCGGTTTCTTGCGCCAGCGCAAACAACAGCTTCAAAAACCGTTCGCGGTTGTCAAAATCCAAAGAGGACGTCGGTTCATCGGCCAACAATAAATTGGGTTTACCCAAAAGGGCCCGCGCCACCGCCACCCGCTGTTGCTGCCCAACACTTAACTGGGTTACAGACTGATGCAAAAACTCACCTAAGCTCAAACGTTCTACTAAATGAAACAAATAGGCCTCATATTGGGAGCGAGATTCACCTCGCAATTGACAGGGCAACTCAATATTTTCTTCTACATTTAAATAAGGTACTAAATTGAAACTTTGAAAGATATAACCCAAATTCTTCGCCCGGAAGGCATCCCGTTGGGCCGCAGAGATAGTCCGCAAATTAGTTCCCGCCACAATGACCTGACCTTCTTGGGGACTAAGAACACCGCTCAATACCTCGAGCAGAGTTGTTTTTCCACTCCCACTCGGTCCATAAACAAAGACCTTCTTTCCGGGGTTGATTCGGAAGCTTGGTATATCAAGAGTGGGCTGATTTGCCTGGGGATAAGTCAATTTCACGTTCTGTAAATCAATCATGTAGGACTGCACAGGGCCTCCGCGTGGTTTTGTTCAATAATTTACGCCCAACCCAATGATATTTCTAGTCAAAAGGTACTCCGTGAGTTAAAAAAAATAGCGACAGTGAATTTACCATTGACTCTCAGGAACGATCGGGTTCTTTTGATAGCTATTCGGAGGAAAAAGAAGAATGGTGACCTTTATTACAGTTCTGCACATTATTATAACAATCACTTTGATTTTTCTTGTGCTCATTCAAGATTCTAAAGGCGGTGGCATGGGTGCCTTTGGAGGCGGCGGAAACTCTAATTCAGTTTTGGGTGCCACTGGTGCCACTAGCTTGGCCGCGAAACTCACCCAATGGTTTGCCGTTGCCTTCGCTATCAGCTGCATCACTCTCGCCATGACCACTGGTCGTACTAAAAAATCGGTTGTGGATGACATGGCTCCGCTTCCACCGCCTGCCACTATGGCTGCGGGCGCTGCTGGCAACGCTACAGCTACTCCAACAGCAACTCCGTCTGCCACTGCAACACCAGCCCCAACCACCAAGTAAATCGCAAGACTTCGGAATAGAAGTCTGGACCAATAAAATAAGGTTTGATGACAGACCCTGAGTTTCAGGGTCATAATCAGGATATGCAACGTTTTTTGATAGTCGCAAGTCTTGGCTCCATCGCCTTAGGTTTTTACTGGCCGAAGCTTTATTTTTCGGCCAAAAATACAATTTCTGTTGCGACAGTCCTATCTAACAAAGGCACGACAGAGTGGATATCTAGGCACCATCGCCGTTCAAGCACCCCTCAAAAAACAACAACTCTGCAAATGAATGAGTCT
>JBILOD010000373.1:0-4481 GCA_044374645.1 Pseudobdellovibrionaceae bacterium
CAAAGATCCCATAATCGCTAGCACGACTAAGATTTCGATCAGGGTGAAGGCTCGGTTGTTCCTGAATGGCATAAGGAGAGTCTATGGCTCGCGAGGAGGTTCGTCAATGCGCTCTCAAGAGTTCATAAAGGGGCAGGTCAAAAAAACGAGCCCCCAAAGAAAAGAGCCCACCTTTCAGGGATGGGCTCTTAATCAACTTTCAATGTTATAAACAAAGTAAATTACTTTTCTGAAGGTTCTTTTTCTTCAAAAGGAATGTCTTTGGCGTATTTAGATCCGCCCTCGCGACCATCTTTACCCAGACTCTTCAAGGTAAAATCACTTCCATCGACTTCATAAACAAGGTCAAATTTCCAAGCATCTTTCAAGAGCTCTTTTTTCACATAAGGTTCAGGTCCCCAATCAGCACATTCTCCATCACCGGGACTCTCAATCAAGTTAGTAAGTGTTTGAGGCATTTTGGCGCAGTCTGAATAATACATGTTTAGCGCATTAGCGACCTGGCTCATAATGATACGAGTTTCCTTTTGCTTTGATTTTTGGAAGTTCTCCATCACGTTACCGCCAATGACCGCTAGTAAAGAGCCAACAATGGCTAATACGATCAAAATCTCAACGAGTGTCATGCCCCGTGCATTTCTGAGCGGTGAGTTTTTCAATAAGTTCATTTATCCTCCTCAATGGTGTTTGGATAATATGTTAATTTAATTAGAAAATTCAATAAGCTATGCAACGCGCAGAGCGTCTTTAGCTCATAATAGACTCAATATACAAAGTTTATACCGGTTTTCTTAACATTTATTCAGCAATGGCGATTTGTCGGGGAGCACAAGGCGGTGAATTGTCCGACACCTGTCCGTTCGGCGACGAGCGCCGCCAATGCGAGAAGAGGTTTAGGGTCAGTGAATGATTCGTGTTTAAACAGGTAACTCTTCGATCTGCGCATCGGATCTTTAAATGGTTTTTTCAGAGCCAAAAGTGTCACTTTTATTCACTTGTGAGCTCGATTCGGTCACTCAAACTGCGACTCACAACATTGGCGTACGCCCAAATTGGTCACCAGGTGTCTAATAGTTTGGCATGTGCAGTGCATGTTGGCTAGCCTAATACCGCAGTATGGGAAAAATAAATGAACTTTATAAATAAACTCATTGGATCGACAGCGATTGGTCTTTTAATCCTACTTGGCTCACTGAATTTAGGGGCCGTAGACTTACTGACTACGGCTGCAACATTTGCGGCAGAAGCCGACGAACCAAGGACTGGAATTGAAATTGAATTCTCTGGTATAACTCTCGAAAACACGATTAAGATTGTTCATCGTGGGGCCGGTGGATTTGTTCAAAAGGAAGTTAAAACGATCAAAACCACCCTCAGTCATGTCGGACCTAACGGCATGGTTTTCAATGAATTGCAAATTTCGGAATGGGTCATCAATAGCCCATCAATTGGAAAAATCATCATAAAGGTCGATACCAATCAAGTCGATGATGTTTCTGTGCTCAATGCCGAAGATCAAGTGATTGAAATTGTGACCAGCCCTATTAAAGGTGAACAAGTGGCACAATTTCAAAAATTGGTCGACCATCTAAAAGAGGCGGGGGCTCGGGGAACTGCCGATGGATTTCCAGTTTCTATCCAGTATAATACGGAAATGAATCATGGAGATGTGGCGACTTTTAATTGGAAATATCTCATTAACCTTTTGCGTGTTTATCTTTCACCGGCTCATCACAAACAAAGACAATTAGTTTTGAGGGTCCCTGAATTTCGGCTCCCCTATGTGAGTGATTACTCGCCGGGATTTCTCAAGCGTTTAGAGAACGAATCTTATGACCCTTCCCCTCGCGAATTTTATGATGACTTTGTCTATCGTCAAAGTCTCGAAGTGCTCGGATTCTCGGAGGCTTGGACGATGACGATCGATCAGGCTCAGACCCTTTTATTGGCTCAAAAAAATCCCATTGTACCCAAGGTGGTCAAACAAAATTCATTGAGAATCAGCTCCCTATTAGTGCGGGCATTTCCTGAGGATCCAATGAGTCGACTTTACTTTGAATCGGGTTGGGTAAGCCCCTACCCCATTATAGAGTGGAGAGAGTTTAATAACGATTTTCAAGTTTTATTACATTATGGAGAGGTGATCGGCCTCATGAAGATGGTCGATACTTTCGGAGTCTTTGATCATGACCATCTTATGGAAAAACTATCTGGAGTTGATAAAAAAATGATCAAAGAACTCCGACAACAGGTTTGGGCTTCAAAAAGTCCCGCTGTTCCTCAATGGCGATCTGATTCGAGGGCCAAACCGGTCATTTTTAGGTACTTTAACGGTGACCGGAACGCGACTCAGTTTCGAGATTACGGTGAATTGACGGACGCCTATAAACCCCATTCGGTGGGATTTTTGCCTTTTTTTGAATACGGACAGCGCCCCTTGGTGATTCCTGGTGAAAGCGTTGTTATGCATCGCAACCAGTTTCATCGTTTGAGTGTATTAGGTAAGTACAATCCCAATCTGATCAATGGGTTTATCATGCAGGCACTTGAAAACAAATATGTAGAAATGAAATTCTGGGGAGACTATTTTAAAGAGGGCATTCCCAAAACAGAATTATTAAGTGAGTTGGGAATTGCAGCACTCTCGTTCAAGAACCATGACGGTGAGACTTATGATGCCATCAAGGCAGCCTTGAAGCGGTTGAACCAAAAGTTCCCTCAAGGTTGGGTTTTAAAAGGACTTTTTGATCTGGGCACCGAACGAAGTTTGCTCACAGATGAATCCGAACTCATTGAATCGGTAAAAAAATATCTGAAGAGTGATTTTGATGACTTTTATAGACAACAGCAAGAAGAGTTTGCGAAAACACCTCGGGCCGAGGAGGTCTTCCTTTCGATCCTACAGAAACATAAGGGATATGCCGGATGGAAGATTGTTCAGCTTTTTATGCGTCCAGATATGGTGATGGCTCAACAACGGTACAAAATTTTGAAAGAATTTCGAGTTGAAGTTATTGCCGGAAAATTACTGGGGGCCGGATCCACCTTGGATCGCTACTCCTATCTTTCTCAAAAGAAAAATGGCGAGATGAAGTCGGGTTATGAATTTCCTACAGCTTCTGAATTGAGGAGGGTAGAGAGCTTTGCCGAAAGATTGATTGAGAGTCTTCCTCCGGAGTTGCAAACCTTGACGCTGGGATTGGATGTAGCCCTGACTGAAGACGGAAAGCTTTTTTTGGTTGAATCCAATCCCAACGGAAATTCAAATTTTCTCTATGAAGAAGAAATTGAATCGATCCGCGAACTCAATCAATTTTTAGAGGAATTTCCTAACATGGTGAAGCTGGGCAAGGTCCACCCAGGTTTAACGGCCGAAGAACAAATGCAATTTCTGGCGGCTAAATTTAAGGAATGGAATGTGAAACCTGAAGTCCTCTACCCTGGAATGACCTTCTTGAAAGATCGCATTGAAGATCAGGAATTCCATAAGCGAAAGACAGGACCAGATCGTCAGTCTTGCCGCAAAGTGATTGGTCGTTAATCCGCATGGTTTTTTCTTAGTTTATTATTGAATCCAAACATTGTTTGTCCTATAGGTTTGGTTTTTGGTTACAGTCTTTGGAACCAGTCAATTTGTGGGCGGAGGGATTGAGTGTTTAGAGCTGGTCTTCTGATAGCATTTTTATTGCAAGCGCTAGTGGCGACTCAGGTTATTTTTGCCAAAAGTGTTAGTTTTACGGAATTGAGTCAATACAAAAAATCCTTCATAGGGAATCCAAGCCAAGGAAGAAAAGCCCTTATTTATAAGGGTGAAGGAAGTTGCATTGAGGATTGCTCTGAATCTGCAGCACTCATGGCACAGATGGCAGGCTTGATTCCGGTCTATGTTTCACCTAAAGAAGTGAATCCCGATATTTTTATTGGCGCATCGGTATGGGTTCAGCCGGGTGGCGAATCTTTAATCGTTTCTGAAAACATGGCGGTTCAACTTAGAATGCTTATTAAAAGATTTGTGATGAACGGCGGCGGCTATGTTGGTTTTTGTGCCGGAGCTTTTTTTGCGGATCAATGGATTCACGGCACGACCCAAGAGGGTCTCGGCCTTTTGCCTGGCTTAGCGTTGAGTTATGAACGCACCACTGAAAAGGCCGTTATGCTGGATTTTCTATGGAATGGGGAGAAACGCAGTATTTATTGGGAAGAAGGCCCCTATCTTCAGCTTTTAACAACTGGAACAATGTTTATGCCTTTTGCTTACTATCCTACCGGCGAAATTGCGAGTGCCTATGGAGATTTTTATCAAGGCCGTGTGATCCTAACAGGGGTTCACCCAGAAGCTCCACAGTACTGGCGGGACGACATTAAAGCCGCAGATCCTGACGGCCTTGATTACGATTTGGCCGTCGATATGATTCGGTGGGCCGCGGGGCCGCATTTATGAGTCGTTTTCTGGAAGTCGATAAAAAATTCCGGCGAAATTA
>JBILOD010000245.1:0-6114 GCA_044374645.1 Pseudobdellovibrionaceae bacterium
TGCTTTGCCTTCATCTGCGCGATCATAGTAGCCCTCACGATAGAGCATCATAATAACGTCCGCATCCTGTTCGATAGAGCCCGATTCCCTTAGGTCTGATAACATGGGTTTCTTTTCGGCACGACCTTCCACTGAGCGATTGAGCTGTGCGAGCGCAATCACGGGAACCTGCAACTCTTTGGCAATAGCTTTTAATGATCTTGAGATTTCTGATACTGCGCGCTCACGAGACTCTACTTTTTGCTTCAAATCCATGATTTGAAGATAATCGATCATAATCAAATCAAGGCCGGCTTGTTTTTTCATACGCCGGCAACGAGCTCGAATTTCGGCGGGGCTCACACCAGAAGTATCATCAATGAAAAAAGGAGCCTCACTGATCATGGAAGCTGCGGCGATTAGTTTAGGCCAGGCAGAATCAGGGACTCGGCCGTTACGAATATCACCCAAGTTAATTTTAGCCTCTGAGGCAAGCACTCTCATCATAACCGATTCTTTGCTCATCTCCACCGAGAAATAGGCAACGGCCTTTTTCTGGCGAAGAGCTGCGTGCTGAGCAATATTTAAACTAAATGCAGTTTTACCCATTGAGGGTCGAGCCGCAATAATCGTTAATTCACCAGGGTGAAGTCCAGAGGTCATTTGATCTAAGCGATTAAAGCCAGTGGAGATGCCAGTAAGATCGGCCTGCTGATGATAAAGCTGCTCAATCTTTTCCATGCTCTTAAAAACAATATCTGCTGCCTCTGTAAGGCCCGAAGATTCGCGGCTTTCACTGATCTTGTAGATCTCCCCCTCAACACTATCGATGAACGTCTCAACGCTTTCGAATTCTTGCCCGTAGGCCTTTTGGATAATACCCGAGCAAGTTTGAATTAGTCGTCTTAGGAGAGAGCGTTCTCGCACAATTTGCGCGTAGGCTGCGATATTAGCAGTGGTGATCGTATTTTGTACGAGTTGGATAATATAATCAGCACCAACCTGATCAAACTCCCCTTTAGACTTTAAGTAATCAGGAACGGTGATGATATCAACTTCTCTACTACTTCGATGGAGGAAAGCGATGGCTTCAAACAACTTTTGGTGGGATGGACGATAAAAGTCCTCAGCAACAATGACATCAGAAACCTGATCCCAAGCCTCCTTATCTAAAAGCAAAGCTCCGAGTATGGATTGCTCAGCTTCAATATTTTGAGGTGGTAATTTCGGATCAATGGCCATGCTTCGGATTCTACCTCAATTTGGAATTTTCATCAATGTCAGAGATGCCTAAAGAAAGCGGCAAAAAAAAGCCCAGCCTATGCGACTGAGCTTTTTAAATTAAATTTCTTTAAGGTGAGCTCTCTATAAACTGTCTTTGAAGTTTCCGGAGGGCTTCAGACAAACAGAGTTCACTTTGGGTGCACTCCGAACTCGGCTTCCAAAATTGTCGAAACCCCCTTGTGGGGGGCCTACTCTTAAGGAAAAAAACAGACTTCCCAAAGAGAAATTAACCGAGTCTTTTCACGCGGATTTTGTAAGAATCGATTTTTTTCTTAAGAGTGTTTCTGTTGATTCCAAGCATTTGAGCCGTCTTAACTTGGTTACCATTAGTAGCTCTTAGTGCTAGCTCCAAAAGAGGCTTTTCAACTTGTTGAAGAACCACGTCATATAGCTTCAATCCACCTGCATCAGTATCAACAGGAGACTGTTGTTGGAAGTGAACTTCCAGACGACGTTTAACAAGTTCTTCCAAGCTAATAGAAGATAAGTTAGCGACGAAAAGATTATCTGTGTTGCTAACTGCAGCTAAAGCTGCAGGGTGAACAGTCGTAGATGGGTTCACATTGGGCGTCAAATTGACTGACATGGCGTCCCTTCTTTCATAAATTGATGGTTAAAAAATAGGAGATCTCTCTTACGACCTAATTATTGGTTTGGCAACATTTAAGGCACAAAAGAGATGATTTCTATACTCCGCGTTTGTCTGGTGACCAAATATACTTATGTAGTTGCATTTGCAATCTTGCTCTAGACCTAGATGCTAAAATTTTCTCGGCCAGCCATTTTGGGTCTATCTCCCCAAAGGATGGACTGTAAAGGACCTGGCAGGTATCAAATAAAGAGTGAATGTGAGAAAATTCTTCAGCCCAAACAAAATCGGCCTCGGAGCATATCACAAACTTAACCTCTGTTGATGACTGGAGGTATTGCAGGTTTTTGAGCTCAAACGAATCCCTGGCGCCACTGTCAGGGGTTTTGACATCAAGGATAACCTTCACTCTAGGGTCAACAAGCTCACAGGATTTAGAACCACTGGTTTCTAATGAAACTAGAAAACCCAGATCGGCCAGGCGTCCAAGAAGTGAATGCACATTGGCCTGTAATAAAGGTTCTCCCCCAGTAACGCAGACATACTTGGTAGGAAAGGTCTGAACCTTTTCAACTAAGGCATCAATAGTCCAATGCTCCCCCTCTTGGTAGGAGTATTTTGTGTCGCAATACGTACAACGCAAATTACAGCCCGTAGTACGTACAAAAACTGTAGGTTGACCGACATAACTAGTTTCACCTTGAATACTAAAGAAAATCTCATTGATTTTAATCATAGATTACAAGTTGGCGAAGCAGTCGCTCGAGATATCTATCGTTTGCAAACTAGAGATCGCCAAGACTATTCCTTTCGAAAGTTTACTCTAGATAATATACAAATAAATCTTTGGAAAGAAAAAGCCCAGTCAAAGGTCTTAGTTAGCGGTGAATCGCAGAGATTTGCTTCTGTTTGTGAATTTGATAAGCGAAATTAAAGATATGAAAAACTGGATTGGAAAATTTTACTCAGATCTTATCGGCATTGGTTTTTTACTTTTTGCTGTTATCACCCTACTCTCACTTTACAGTTATAGTCCAAGTGACCCTTCATTCAATCATCTTACCCTAGTTAAGGCGACCAATCTGTGCGGTCTTGTTGGAAGTTTTTGGGCTGATGGGATGTTTCATTTGTTTGGCCTAGCGAGTTGGTTATGGGTTCCTTATTTCGGATTTTATGGGGTTGATGGTGTGAGGGGGAGAATTCCTTCCGCCAAGCACATTCAAATAGTTCCTTTTCTGGCATTGGTTCTGGTTCTAACGGGTTTATTGCACGCCCATTTTTCGGGAAAGGCCTTTTATGGCGGCACCATCGAAGTTGGAGGCCTCATAGGAGGATTAATCGGAGTAGGACTCGAAAAGCTCTTTAATCCGATTGGATCAAAGATCTTACTCTGGGTTAGCGTGACTGTTATGACAGTTGTGATTTCCCAAAAAAGTTTGAGTGAAATCGCTGAGAGCATGAAATCGTTCTTTATGCACTTCAAATCCGATTCTGCCAAGCCAGAAACTCCTAAGGAGAATCCATATAAAGCTGTCGAACTGAAGATTGATGTCAAAACAGGTCCTGAAGTAAAAGAAAAACCACTTAAAGAGAAAATTGCCGACGCTGTAACGAATAAAATAAAAGCCACAACGACATTTAAAAAGAAAGCCAAGGATTTTGACGTAGAAGAGTCGGATCTTGAAATGGATGATGATGACACAGACGAAGAAGAGAGCGAAGAGATGGTTGCCGAACCAGCCATTTCAAAAGTGGGAGCGAAAAGACGGGTCACTCTAAAATCTCATGTTCCTGCTCGTATCGAAAATTGGAATATGCCAAAGTTGAACTTGTTGGAAGATCCACCGGCCACCCGTGCAAAGGTCGATAAAGAAGAACTGAAGCGAAAAGCAGAGCAGTTAACGGAAAAGCTAAAGCTCTTTAATGTCACAGGGAACGTGGTCGCCGTCAAGTCGGGTCCGGCTGTGACCATGTTTGAATTCAAACCGAACGCAGAAGTAAAACTCAGTAACATTACCAGTATGGAAAATGACTTGGCCATCGCTCTGTCGAGTGAATCTCTCCGAATTATCGCGCCGATTCCGGGAAGAGATGTTGTGGGAATCGAAAGTTCAAATACAACGAGGGAAACTGTATACTTGAAAGACTTGTTAGCCGAAGAGAATTTTTGGAAAGACGATGTGAAGCTACCCATTGCACTTGGCCGTCAAACTAATGGTGATCCCCAGATTTTCGATTTGAGAAAGATGCCGCACTTACTTGTGGCAGGTTCTACGGGCTCAGGAAAATCAGTCTTCACTGTTTCTACTATTACGGGTCTTCTCTTTCGACATTCGCCAAAATCATTACGAATGATTTTAATTGACCCGAAGCAGGTTGATTTGGCGGCCTTCAGTCAAATTCCCCACTTATTGTTACCACCGATTGTTGAAACACCAAAGGCGGTGGCAGCCCTACGCTGGGCGGTCAAAGAAATGGATAAACGTTATCGCTCCATGTCCAAATTTGGAGCCAGAGGTTTGGAAGCTTACAACGAAGCAGTCCGAGATTTGTCAGCCGAAGATCGCGAGAAGCACAAAGAGACTAATGACCAATACGAAGACAAAAATAAGAAGAATCAAAAATATTATTTCGAAGAACTTCCGTATTTAGTCATTGTCGTTGAGGAGTTTGGCGATCTAATGCAGATTGATGCCGATAACGTAGAACAAAGTGTCGTGCGTTTGGCCCAATTGGCTCGCGCTTGCGGAATTCACTTGATGTTATGTATGCAGAGCCCAAGAAAAGAAATCGTTACAGGCCTCATTAAAACCAATATCCCTGGGCGGATTAGCTTTAAAGTGGCCAGCAAAATGGATTCAAGAATCATTCTTGATGAGGCTGGCGCCGAAAGATTACTCGCCCGTGGAGATATGCTTTTTCGAGCACCAGGAACGGACAAGCCTATTCGACATCATGGGCCTTGGCTGTCAGATGCCGAAATCAATAAAGTTGCCAAATTCTGGAGCGATCAATCGGAACCTCAGTATGATGCTCACTTGATGACTTTGCTAGAAGACAACCGCGATAATAACGGAGAAGGTTCTGACAGTGACTCTGGAGATGGAGAATATGACGAGATGTATGATGAAATTGTCTCGTTCGTTTCCTCGGTAAAAGAAGTAAGTGCCTCTCTCTTGCAAAGACGATTTCGTTTGGGATACCCAAGAGCGGCACGACTCATTGAGATCATGGAGCGCGAAGGAGTTATTGGAGGTGCCAACGGCAGCAAACCGCGCCAAGTGCTCATCAAGAGCTATGGCGCTTAAAATAAAAGTCGCAACAATTCGTTTGGCCATCTGAGGGGATCAGAATCTCGCGTGGCAATCACTTAACGCACGTTAAGTATCAGAAATCTAAGTAAACTAAATATATTCAAACGTCCTATATCACTCAAATGACGCCTCTGCTTTGCTTTTCGCGGAGAGTAATCATCTAAATAGTTTCTCTTGACTACCAGGCGATGGTTGTCTTCACTGATCCCACTTTTAGGAGCGGTATTTCGCCGTCTCAAAAAAAAATCATTAGGAGGGTTTATGTTAAAGAAAATTCTTTTGGTACTTGGTATGTTTGGTGCCTCTGTTGCTATGGCTAACGAACTTCCGACTGTTGATCTGTTGAAGTCGTTTGAACAGAATACAATGGAACAAGCTCAAGCTGCTGGTATCAATTGGGCGATCGGTGATGCATGTCACTATGATTTGTCCATGGCTTCTTTCATCAAGGGAAAACTTGATATCGTAGTACGTGAGAAGAACGCAGAGGGCTACTGGTTGGATCAAAATGTTGACCTAGGTTTTCTTGGTAAACAAACTATGTCCGTTTTGATTGATCCAAATACTGGCGCTATCAAAAAAGTTATCGTAGATGGTAAAGAACAGACTCCACCTGAACAAGGCGAAATGGAAGTTATTGAAGTAAAAGAAGCTAAAGTAACTGTTCCTGCTGGAACTTTTGATGCTGTTTATTTCAAGGTACATGATAAAAAACAAAACCAAGATACTGAACAATGGGTTAACCCTAAGTTGATTCCTATTTCTGGTATGTTGAAGTCAATTGGTCAGAGCCAAATGGGCGAAGTTTTGACCGAGCTAGTTTCTTTTGAGAAGAAATAAATGATCAGAAAAAATCTAAGGGTCGTCATTTTGACGGCCCTTTTTTTATTAAGTCTGCAGGCGGTTGCTGCAAAAAAGAACTCAACCAATTTGGAAACCTATAAAGAT
>JBILOD010000247.1:0-6103 GCA_044374645.1 Pseudobdellovibrionaceae bacterium
GAAGTTAAGTCCTCTTGCGGCGATGGTATTGCATGGTATTCCATGTGGGAGAGTAGCGCGGTGCCAGCTTCTATTTTCTAAAACCGCTCAAGTAATTGAGCGGTTTTTTTTTGCCTAACGGGGATAGATCTTTAGCTCCTCCCAAATCTTATTGTCACGATTGTCATACAAACCAAATTGAACCATCCGCCTGCTTTGTGGATTTTCTGGGGTCTCGGCAATTAGGATATATTCAAGTCTATAGTTGCCGTTTTGGTTTATTTTTAGATTTAGAGCCATGTCTCCGGCCCAAGTCCGAGTGATTGGAGTTGTGGTGATCTGCCGCACCTCCCTAATCGATGGCCAGATATTTTCTAGCTCTGGTTTTCTGGACATGACATTAAGGTCTGTTTCCATCTGCGCAAGTAGGGCGTTCTTCTGGATGGAGGATTGAGATTGTTCAGAAAATTGTGGAGTCTGGGGTAAGTACATAAGGGCAGCACCAGCGAGAATCAGTAAAATGGCAAAGACAGTTTTCATTGATTATTTCCTCTATAGGTAAATGGATTTTCGGCTATTTATTTCTGCGGTGAGCGCGACCTGCATTTTCTCTTGAATATCAGCAGTTATTTCATGGACGAGGTCATTATCCAGAGCGGATGCAGGATGGTAGGGAAGGTTGATCGGGGGGAGAAAGACGATCTTCCATCTTGATGGCAGGGGTATAAAATTAATTGGTAAAGGTAAGATTAGTTTTTTGATAAAGAAGGGGAGTTCCAATTGGGTCAGATTAATCTGACTTTCCTCGGCTCCAATAATTAGGGTGGGGATGATTGGACACTGGGCTTCCAAGGCCCATCTCACAAAACCTCGCTTGAATTCTTGGAGTTGGTATTTTTTGCTGGTTGGTTTGAAATTGCCACGCTCGCCTTCTGGAAATAGGATTACTACATTGTTCTGTTTGAGGAGATTGAGGCCATTATCCGTAGTAGCTTCAATAAAACCAAGTTTCTGAGCGGGAATCGCGGTGGCTTGGGTCATAAACCAGAGAAAATGCGTCATAACTCTTGGGAGGCGTTTGGTTTTATGTGCAACCTCATGCGTTAGGATTATTGCATCTAAACCGGCAAAGCCGGAATGATTGGGGATGATAAGGGCTGGCCCATTTTTGGGTATATTCTCAAGGCCGACAGTTTCGAGTCTGAAGTATACCTTAAACGCTTCGACAAGAGTGTTTTTGACCAGAGGGTTCAAAACAATTTTACTGATCAGGTCGGCTGATTTTTCACTCATAGTTTTTTGTTTGCTCATGGAAATAACCTGCGTTCCCTTCATTCCTTTTGACTTAGGTAAACTTTGTTTATTTTATTATGTTCAAAGTAGGGACCCGGGTTAAGCAAATTCATCAAATTGGAGAGAGTTTGTTCGGAGTTACAAAAAATAGAGTGTCGAAATTAGTTTTTTGGGCTGTTGACGCCCATTTTTGACCCTTTGCAGGCAAATAAGTGGAAAGCTTGCACGGCAAGAGGCTGGAAAAGAACGAGACTGTTCGCTTTCACCAACTCCAAATAGACTCTGGAAAAACTAATTTGTGGCTCGTGCGAAACTCGCTTTCATTGGATTTTCAATATTTTTGACTTTTGAGAAAGTGCTCCGACATAACTCTTGGCGGAGGCGCTAAAGCGAGGAAGTGCGACTGACCTATAAGTTAACTTTAATAAGGTATGGCTGAATGAAGTTTCGGGCCAGCCACTAAATAATATTATTGGTAAAGGTACTGTTTTGAAAGAGGTCAGAATGGAAAAACAATATATTCTTTGTATAGATCAAGGCACAACTGGCTCAACCGCAATCATTTTAGATCAATCTGGGAATTGGATCGGTTCGTCGGATAAAGATTTTCCTCAGATTTTTCCGACACCAGGTTGGGTAGAGCATGATCCTGAAGAAATTTGGAAGTCAGTCTCTGATACTATCCAGGCTGTTTTGGCCTCGACTAAAGTCGATCCTCTTCAAATAGCCACAATAGGTATAACGAATCAGCGAGAAACCGTTGTCGCATGGGATAGTAAAACTGGTAAGCCGATTTACAATGCAATTGTGTGGCAGTGTCGTCGCACAACAAACTACTGCGAATCCTTGAAAAAGAAAAAAAATCTATCTGCTAAAATAAGAAAAAAAACTGGTTTGCTTTTGGACCCATATTTTTCGGCCTCCAAAATTACTTGGATCCTAAAAAATGTCCCTGAAGCTCGGATCTTACTAAAGCAAAACCGACTGAAAGTTGGAACAATCGATAGCTTCTTGTTATGGCGTCTAACGGGAGGTGAAGCCCATAAAACGGAAGTTAGTAATGCCTCTCGAACTATGCTGATGAATCTAACCACTCTAGAGTGGGACGGGGAACTTCTTAAACTCTTTGGCATACCCCAATCTATTTTGCCATCAATCAAGTCGAGTGCCCATATGTTTGGAGGAACCAAAGGGCTTGGCTTTCTTCCCGATGGAATCGCAATCAGTGGAATTGTCGGGGACCAACAAGCGGCACTCTTTGGACAAGCCTGTTTTTCCCCTGGAGAGGTTAAATGCACCTTTGGAACAGGGTCCTTTATCCTACTCAATACGGGAGATAAGCTCGTTTACTCCAAGCATGGCATGCTAACAACTGTGGCATGGAAAATTGGAGGGAAAGTTTGTTATGCTATCGAAGGTGGTGCTTTTATTTGTGGTGCGGCAGTACAATGGTTACGAGATGGCTTAGGCATCATTCAGTCAAGTTCAGAGATTGAAGCTCTTGCGGGTCAAGTAAAATCGGCCGAGGGTGTGGAATTTGTTCCAGCATTGACCGGCCTTGGAGCGCCTTACTGGAAGCCCGAGGCTAGGGGTTTGCTTACGGGGTTATCCCGGGGGACCACAAAAAATCACATTGCCAGGGCGACATTGGAGGCTATGGCTCTCCAGAATGTTGATATCCTTACGGCGATGGAAAAGGATCTTGGAAAACGCATAAAAGGGTTGAGTGTTGATGGCGGAGCAACAGCCAATAACTTGTTAATGCAATTACAGTCCGATTATCTCGGGCAAAAAGTAATGCGTCCGAAAATTATTGAAACTACTGCATTTGGTGCTGGGCTCATGGCAGGGCTTGGAGTTGGTTTATGGACTAGCACCAAGGAACTCCTTTCTCTGTGGCAGGAAGATAAGGAGTTCATGCCATCGGTGAACTCTAAAGCGCGCCAGACACGACTAGCTTCATGGCATGCGGCGATTGAAAAGCTACTTTAGTGATTCGTTTGAGCGAATAAATATAAAAAAACCATCGTCTTGAGTCTCTGCAATGAATTCGATTTATGGCAGAGGCGTTTTTGTTTTTTGATTAGGCTTATACGTAAATAAAATAAAGTTATTAGAGATCTCTTTTTTCTGGTGTCATTTTGATCCCCCTCCGTCATGGCCCAGCAATTGCTTTTAGTGGTAACCGTGTACTTTGTGACACTGAGAACGGAAGAGTTGAAAAATTTAAGATGGAGCTGGTCATGGGGATTAGCTACAAATTTTAAATAGAACTTACGAAGGGGGTAAACATGAACAAACTTTTAGCTTCTCTTGCTGGAGGTTTAGTTGCGCTAATGACAATGCAGGCACAGGCGGCGGGGTTAAAGCTTGGCCAGCCAGGATATGGTGGCACTGGTTGTCCAGCAGGTTCTGCGAGTGTGACTCTGAGTCCAGATGAAACCGCGGTTAGTATTCTATTTGATAGTTATGTATCAGAAGCTGGCTATACCACCAATCGTTCAGTGGATCGCAAATCCTGTAATATTACAGTGCCTGTGCAAGTCCCCCAGGGATATAGCGTGAGTATCTTCCAGGTTGATTATCGTGGGTTCAATGCAGTTCCTGCAGGTGCCAGCACCCGTTTTGATGCTGAATATTTCTGGGCTGGTTCAAGAGGGCCTCGGTTGTCACGAACCTTCCTGGGACCAGTTAATGATAACTACACTCTGACGGATGAACTTGTTGCCACGACTCTAGTGTGGGCACCTTGTGGCGCTAGTGTTAACCTTCGCGTGAATACATCAATGATGGCTCGAACAAACTCCCGTTTCGAACAAACAATGGGAACAGTCGACAGTGCAGATATTAGCTCTGGCCTTATCTACCACTTGCGTTGGAGACGTTGTAACTAATTAACTGTTTATAGACCCATACGAAAGTGATTTAAGGAGATGTGGAGAAGGTTTTGAACTCATACGAAGATTTGTGGGGTGGTTTACCTGGGCCTAATCCACGATCTCGCCCTAGATCGAACTTAGTGAGTCTGAAAAGATCCAGCAAAGTGTTAGATCGCTTTCGGATGGGTTAAGTTTTAAGAGCATATGTCCGTAGGATATGTGCTCTTCTCTTTTTTATTGTGATAGACTATAAAAATGATTCTCACTAATCTTTAACCATGTGGTTTCTAATAGGGTTGAAAACTGACCTTTATTGCGATAATCACCGCATTTGCAAAAGGGGTGAGTTTCGTTGACTCGATTAGGTTTGATATCTTTTTTAATTCTTGCCGGACTCGATTATCTTTTACGGCACCTTTATCAACCGATCACGCAAGTGACAGTGCTTTCCCTAGGGATTGCTTTTTGCTTCAGTTTGTTCTTTTGGTCTTTTATTGATCTTGTTAAAAAGGGACTTCCAATAAAATATGGCAAGTTTTGGGCTTCCTTAGTGGCGCTTCTGTGGGTGTTTTTGCTTGGCACTCAGGCAACTGCATTTATGCGATTTGGCGAGTACGCAACTCCCTTTATGGTGAACTGGGTGATTCGAGACCCAGCCTATATTGTCGACTACCTTTGGATTGCGATAAATATCCCCTACTTATTATTGATAGTGTTATGTTGGACTTTCTTCTACTGGCTATGGGCTCCACGAAATGCCTTGTTGCCACAATTCACTTTAGAGGACCCCACTGAATCGGTGAACGGTAAGCGAGCAAAGATTTTAGATCAGAGGCCGAAGAGCCGGTCCTATTGGATCCATCTTGTGGCTAGTCTATTAATGACGATGGTGTCGTTAAATCAACTGCGCCGCGAGACACTTGGACAACTTCGGTTGGCTGATGGAGCACTCGCTGTTTCGATTGATTCAGTCATTAAGCAAACAAGTTCGGGAGGCTATCATTTTTCAGAGCGAGAGAGACTCAAAAAAATGGAAGGGGACAAAAACCTTCCGAATGTGTTTTTATTTATTGGCGAGTCTTGGTCCAAAACGATGGTTCCCACTTATGGGTGGGACAAAACTGAAACAATGCCCTTTCTTAAGCAATTCATCAAAGATGAAAATGCGTTGGTGTTCTCGTCGGCCTACACGAATTCTGGTGCGACGGATGTCAGTATACCTTCGCTATTTTCAGGTGTGGGTCCCGAAGAGAGTATTGATAAACTCCACAGGCTTCCACTGATTTGGGATTGGGCAAGGGCTGCCGGCTATCAAACAATTTTTATTTCCCCTCAGCGTCTGGCATTTAACGGAATACATCAGTTCTTTCAGTCTCCAGGCCCAGATTTATTTATTCCGGGTGATGCCATTGATTTTAGAATGGTAAACGATAGTGGAATTGATGATCTAAAAGCAGTTGAGTTTTTGCGCCAAAAGCTAGTGGAGTTGCGAGTTTCATCTAAGGATCGAAACGCCCCGCCACTCTTTATTGTCTTTTTTCATAATGCACTTCACTTTCCCTTTCTTACAGAAAGTCCTGGGCTTGAAATCCCCACCTTTGAAACTCGTTATGAAAAGGCCCTCTATATTACCGATCAGGTCCTTAAAGAGTTGGTCCAAGTATTGGAAGACCAACAGCTCTGGAATAATACTTTATTCTGGGCTACTGCCGATCATGGGGAAGTTGAATTCTCAAAGAATAAAGTGCCAAGAATCGCTTCATTCTATGAGGAAATCCTTGGAATTCCATTTTTCGTGCGCTGGCCCTCGCAGTTTCCCGAGAGAAATGTTTGGAGACAGTGTCGAGACCGTATGAATTCCCATTTGCAACAGAATGTGCAGAATTTGGATATCCTTCCAACACTTTTAGATTTATGGGGAATAGGTCAGGAGAACTCGAAAGTTGCGTCTT
>JBILOD010000497.1:0-3305 GCA_044374645.1 Pseudobdellovibrionaceae bacterium
TTCGCGATCGAGAGTGAAGTGAAGTGAAGTGAAGTGAAGTGAAGTGAAGTGAAGTGAAGTGAAGTGAAGTGAAGTGAAGTGAAGTGAAGTGAAGTGAAGTGAAGTGAAGTGAAGGGCTGAAAATGAACATGCAAATGAGTGGGCAATAGAATGCAATTTTTTAGGCAGGCGCTAATTTGCCAATCAAATCGGATTTTGATTCGGCCCTGGGATTCCGAAGATGCCAAGGCCTGGTATGTTCTTTCCAGGGATGAGGGGCTGAATTGTTTTTCGATTATGGACTATCGGCAAACTTCGCATGGTGGGGCTTTAGATTATATTAAAAGGTGGCAAGAAGTTTTCAATAGAAATGGTTTGGGAGTTTTTCCAGTATTTTATAAAGATCTCCAAACTATGATGGGGGTGGTAGGTCTAAAAGAGGTGATCTTAGATGATCGACCCGATAAATACATTGAGCTCATGTATCGTTTTGCCGAACCCTTTTGGGGTAAGGGATTGGCCACAGAGGCTGCTCACGGTCTATTGAGATATGCATTTGCAATGGTGAAATTATCAGAAATCATTGCAGTTGTTGAAGAGGAAAATAAGCCGTCCATCGGAGTCTTGCAACGTTTGGGTTTTAACTTTGCGCGCAAAGCCTTGTTAAAAAGTCGTCTTGTGAATGTGTACAAAATATCTCGACAAGAGTTTCTAGAAGTGTCCTCCATAGATTACAGGAAGCTTCATGCTAACGAATGGAGTATTGCTAAAGAATTCTACCATTCGTTAGATTACACGAAGGAATTCAAGGCAGAAGACGTCATTTTTGGAGCATTCAATAATAGATCGTTGATAGGGGCCGTCCGACTTGAGCAGAACAAGGGTGTGACTGTTTTACGGGGTATGCAAATTCATTACAAGTATGCGGGTAATGGAATTGGTAGGGAGCTTCTCAAATTAATCGAATTTCAATTAGGTAACACGAATTGCTATTGTATACCTTTTGGGTGGCTTGAAAAATTCTATGCATCCATTGGCTTTAAAAAAATTGATCCAGCTGATTCACCAAAGTTTTTACAAGAGAGACTCGCTGATAATGTTCATGCAATTATTATGAAGAGATGATCATCCAGTGGTGAAACGAGTCAGAAATTCTTTAATTAACAGGGATGCGGCCTTGATTTTGGAAGTTTTTGACAGCTCTGAATAGAGTGTTTCACCGACCTGTTAAGTTTCACTAAATGTTTAAATAGAAATAGTCCAGATGTGAGGTGGAGAGATCAAAGATCGGTGGCATTTTTTCAGCAGAATCTAAGTATACAAAAGCACCTGTTAGTATTTTTAGCTATTGAGATCATTTTTTGAATTATTAGGTTCAGAAGTTGGTCGGGGAGACAGGATTCGAACCTGCGACCCTCTGAACCCAAATCAGATGCGCTACCAGGCTGCGCTACTCCCCGACTCAGATAAGAGGCCGTGAACTTATGAAAGGTTCATGCTCTTGTCAAACTCATTTGGCATTAGGTGAACATTTTTATTTTTTGCTTTCCTCATAGGCCTATTATCTGTGCACCATAAGAGTATGGATATAATTAATAAGATACCCCGAACAACACTGGTGTTACTTGTTCTTTTTCTAGCTGCGCTCTTTATTATGTTGGGTGATCCCCCGAAAGATGCTTGTGATGCACAGCTGGAAGTCTTTTTGTCATCCCAAGCTGGGCGGCTTAGTTCTTTGCGAGGAAGTGTGAATAGTCTATGGATGAGGACAGCGAAATACTGCAAGGAAACCAAAACGCTGGGAGGATGTGCTGAATTTCACGATACGGTTCGTTTTGCACTTCGGGACATTAAGAATGCTCCGGCCGAATGTGTGCCTCGACTGATTCAGCAGGAGTGGTTGCAAAAAATCCTCTTCGATTCGATGTCATTAATGGTGCAGATGGCTTGGGGAGAAAAAGCTCCTGAGGTTGGCCCAAACGTCTATGGGTGGATGGGTATGAGCGAGTTTTCTGTTTTTTGTGGGGTGAAAAAACATGTGGAGCATCAGTTGCCCGACGAGGAGTGGGAATCCTACGTACGACGGACAATTTCCAAGTTGCCCGATTCCAAACAGTTTAGTTTTCAGGAAGCCTTTGAGAGAAGTCTATTCTCCTTAAGGTGCGATTCTATCTATTAAGTTGGGTGAATTGATCTGGGAGAGGCTTAAATCAGCCAGTCAAGCTGATCCATTTCGGCAGTACTTATTGGCGAATCAAGAAATGAGGGTGTACTGATTTCTGGGGCCTCAAAATGACAAAAATCGGCATTGGGATCATTGTCATCATTGAGTGTCCATTGGTGGGGATTAAGGTCGGATTCCATCATTTGGTTTGGATTTTGTTTAGAGGTCTTTTTTCGTGGCATAGGGGTTGCTCCTTACTGCAGTCTTGTGCGTCTACTTAGATTCTGCTGAAAAAAGGCCAACTTCTGCATTGGCATCGCGTCGTCTCTCACTCAACGTGGGCACCCCTTCACAGAGGGGAAACCCCACCTTGCCTATGCCTCGTTCGATATGAAGCTTGCCCTCTTGAATTTGTCTCTTTTTCAGCAGAACCTATTTAATCTGCTTTGAATTTAAGCAATTGGGGTGCCATCGGCAGGAGTCTTTAAAATTATTCTGATTAGAATTGAGTCTCAATTCATAGACAAATTTCGCAAGGCTTGGAATTTTAGAGGTCATTAATTTCTTCAGAAGGCCTTAAAAAGAAAAAAAGGGAGCTATGGGCTCCCTTTTTTAGGTTTACATAGATTCCGCTGAAAAATTCCAACTTCTGCGTTGGCATCGCTTCATCTCTCACTCAACGTAGAGGAACTAAGCCTCGTTCGATTTGAGCTTGCCGCCTTGAATTTGGCTCTTTTTCAGCAGAATCTACATAGATTGAAATATGTCTTAATTACACTTCAAAAGGAACAGGAGAGATAGACTCAGCTCTAGAAAAAGTATCGTAAGCATCTGTGCCTGTAGGAAGTAAAGCTAGGTTGCGAGCTTTCTTAACTGCAGAAGCAACTTGTTTTTGTTGAGCAATTGAAAGCTTAGAGATGCGAGAAGGCACCAATTTTCCACCATCGCCAATAAAGCGGGTCAATGTAATAGGGTCTTTGTAATCAAAGTTATGATCACCAGTATACTCTGAACGGTATTTGTTTTTAGCCATGTTTATCCTCTATCCTTAGCTTTAAAGTCATCTATCGACTAATAAAATGTATATTTCATGGGGGTTCTACTACAAATTTCGGTTGCCAACAAGAGTCTTTTTACTTTATAGAGTACTCTTTCAAGGCCG
>JBILOD010000569.1:0-2778 GCA_044374645.1 Pseudobdellovibrionaceae bacterium
AGGAGAAAGCCATGAGCCGTTGTGAACTAACAGGCAAAGGTCCCGTTGTTAAAAACCTAGTGAGTCACTCGAACATTAAGACGAAGTCTACAGCTCTTCCAAATGTTCAGCAAAAACGAGTGTTTAGTCGAACTTTAAACCAAATGGTGTCTTTGAAAATGTCGACCCATGCCATTCGCTCTATGGAGCACGTTGGTGGTTTTGATGTTTACCTACTCAATCAAAAAGACACTGTTTTATCAGCACGGGCTTTGGATATTAAGCGTCGTATTAAGAAAAAAGTTAATAAAAAGAAGCCTGCGGCTCAATAAGAGGTTTGTAAAATGGCAAAATTGAAAATTAAAAAAGGTGACTCCGTTAAAGTTATCGCGGGTTCTGACAAAGGCAAAACAGGTGTTGTTTTGGCTGTTGACTCTAAGAACATGAAAATCAAAGTTCAGGACGTTAAAGTCATGACTCACTACGATAAAAAAGAAGGTCTTCTTAAAAAAGAAGGTTTCTTTGATTATTCCAATGTTCAGTTGGTTGAGAGCAAAAAAGCTCCTGCTAAAGCTAAAAAAGAAACAAAAGCTAAAGCAAAAACTAAAAAGTAGTCTTTTATCATTTGGGGGTAACTTCAAATAATAGAGGTGTTTTATGAAGATGGCTCAGGGGATAGCTCGATTTAAATTGAAAGTGCTACTCTGGGCTATTTTTATTTCTGGAGTTGCAAATTTAGCTCAGGCGGCAGACTCCAGTTATTGGCTTTGTCGTCGGGCAATGGAAGTTCGTACCTTGCGAGTGGATACAAGTGAGACGTCTTGTGTTGCGTGGTATACGAAAGACGGGCTCGATGAAAAAGTTGCTGACTCAAAAGATGCAGCGCTCTGCAGCTCAATAGTTCTTAGGATTAAGAATACTCTCCAATCTGCTGGCTGGAAGTGCACAGATATTTCTAGCAGCCAAATTAGCCATTAATTTTTTTGACTTTATTGTAGGCCCTCGAAATCCTATGAGGAATAGGGTATAGTATCTTCCGTTGAAAAAGTCCAAGTCGGCATTGGCATCGCTTCATCTCTCAGTCAACGTGGGCACCCCTTCACAGAGGCGAAACCCCGCCCTACCTAGATTCTGCTGAAAAAGTCCAACTTCTTCGTTGGCCGCGCTTCAACTCTCACTCAACGTAGAGGAACTACGCCTCGTTCGATTTGAAGCTTGCCGCCTTGAATTTGGCTCTTTTTCAGCAAAATCTACCTGCGCCTCGTTCGATTTGAAGCTTACCGCCTTGAATTTGGCACTTTTTCAGCACAATCTATAATAGTACCATCTAATAATTTTTATTGAATGTTCCATAAAAGAGAAGGGAAGTGCTTGTGGAAAAGGAAACGCTCGATATAGCTATCGTGCAAATGACCTCTGTTGACTCCCTTTCTGCCAATCTCCAAAAGTTTGAAACCGTGTTTTCCAAACTCAAGCCTGGAACCGTGGATTTAGTTTGTTTTCCTGAAAACTGTTTATTTTTGCGTGTTCGCGAGTCTGATCCCATTGAGCGCTTTGACCTCTCCCACTCTTGTTTTATGTGGTTAGGGGAGTGGGCGCGCCGCTTAAAAACGACCTTGCATTTGGGGTCAGTCCCAATGGTCATCAATGGAAAACTATTTAATTCGTCGGTTTGGATTAGCGAAGATGGGCTACCCCATCTTGGTTATCAGAAAATGCATTTATTTGACATTGAGCTCGAAGGCCAAAAACCTATTCGTGAGTCAGCCATATTCGATCGGGGTACCACTGGGAGTATTCACAATCTCAAGGGGTGGAAAATTGCTGAAAGTATTTGTTATGATGTTCGATTTAGTGAGCTTTTTTCGGAATATGCCTATGCCCAGACGGATATTATTCTTGTTCCGGCGGCTTTTTTGGTCGAAACCGGGAAGGCTCATTGGGAGATTTTGCTTCGCGCACGCGCAATTGAAAGTCAAAATTATGTGATTGCAAGTGCGCAGGTAGGGAACCATCAGAGTACGAAAGCGCAGGCTGAACGGCAAACCTTTGGTCATAGCATGGCTATTGATCCGTGGGGGGTCGTACAAGTGAACTTGGGTACTACTGAGACGTTAGAGTTGGTTCATTTATCAATGGAAAGACTCCATAAAGTTCGAAGGCAAATGCCAATGGCGTCTCATCGCCGAGGTAGAAAGGGTAATACAGTATGAAGTTGTTAACAATGGTACTTTTTGTAAGTCTGTTGGGATTGGAAATGGCAGTGGCGCAAGAGGTAACAACCACAACAGAGGATTCTCTGGTGGCTAAAGCGGCGAAAGAAAAATCCTATCCGGGTGGGCGAGATGAAGAGGATTTGGAAGTTCAACCGCAAGTGATTAAACCCGTTCGAAAAATGGGAGCTCCTCAGGAGAATGCTGAGAGTCCATCGAACGACGATGAATTTTAAATAGACTCCCTGATCGACTCTTGATAACCAATGACCCGAAACAAACATTACGCTGTGGATGAAGAACTTTCAAATGGGGAGAGGGATCATGGTTTATAACGAACTTCCAGAGGGTGTTACTCGAGAAACAATGGATGTTGATATTCTCATCGTAGGTGGCGGGGCCGCAGGCCTTTCAACCGCTTTACATCTAAAAAACCAAATTGATCGCTATAACGAGGATATTGAAGCTGGACGCAAAAATGGTAATCCGATCGTCGACCCAATGATTGTGGTTCTAGAAAAAGCGGCTGAAGTAGGGGCTCACAGCTTTTCGGGTGCTGTTTTAAACCCATCGGCTCTTAAAGAAC
>JBILOD010000249.1:0-6078 GCA_044374645.1 Pseudobdellovibrionaceae bacterium
CTGTTTGATCCTTATGCTGTCCCAACTTCTCTTTCTCAAGCACCGATAGAGCAAGATCAATACTAACTTCGATCCCAAAGGGAGAACTAAAAACATTACGATCTTTATAAGGGATAGACCGTTTCAGTCCCTTCCAATAAAAAATCTTTTCGCGTAATTCACCAAGAGTCACATTATGTTTCGCGGCCCAATCCGGTAACTTGCCGTAAAAACCGCTTGTCTGCCACTGAAGTTTATCTTCATCCATCCAAACGACCTGATCGGGCCGCTGGCCACCCATCATGATCGCAGCACGATCTTTCAATGCGAGTGACACCACCATACTTTTCCTATCAAGGTTTTTGAGTTCATCCGAAACAGTGGTCGATTTAAGCCGGCGTGGAGAAACTCCAAACTCTTGGTCCTTGACACAATAAACCATTTCACTTGAGTCCCGATCATACCATTCGTTCATCGAAATTCCCATTTCCGATGGATAGGCGCCAGTCATGATCATCCCATGGCCCGGACAGGTCATGGCCTGAAATACATTATAGTGAGCGTAAGGAAAATAAGCCCCCTTGGTCATTAGATATTTGAATCCGCCCACCTGCGCGCCCACCTGCGCTGGCAAGAATGATTCCTCAAAACGAGTCAAATAATCAGCACGAAACTGGTCGATCACGACCAAGACAACTAATTTGGGCTTTTGACGAAATTGCGGAAGACTCTGAACTCCCCAAGCCATTGAAAAAAAAACAATAACACCCAAAATTGAAACCAATAACCTCACTCGATCCTCCATAAACAAAACAGCACATAAACAAGCTCATTCATAGAACGCCCATTTATTGACGAACCAACTCCTCACTAAATTTTGAATTCAAAGGTGATTGATTGCAATAAATCTATAGTCTTGGCGCACAACGACGCCATTTCACTGCGATAATCTTGGATGATAAAAAAAAAGGGCGCCTCATCAGCGCCCTTAACTTAGCAAACGATCGATACACTTCTAGAAGCGTTTACGATCGCTACGACGACCGTCTCCACTGCGCTCAGCAGGCTTACGTCCACCGGTGCGCTCTGGGCGTGCTCCTGCCCCTGCGCGTTCTGGGCGACCACCCTCACGATCAGGACGGCGAGCCCCAAACGTACGACGCCCCTCAGAACGCTCGCTACGCTCACCGCGTTCACCACCGCGATCGTCGTCACGATCACGACGCATTGGACGGCCACCACGATCTCCGCCGCGACCACCAAATCGCTCTGATCGTTCACCACCACGGCCACCGAAACGGTCCCCGCCGCGTCCCGAAGGACCACTTCGTCTCGGTCCAGCGTCATCAAATTCACGAGGGACTTTTCCGTCTAAGAAATCCAAATTCTTTTCTGACTGATTGAAGAGTTCACCCTTAACCAATAAAAAGAGTTTAGGAAGAAAATCTTCACCGTCCATATTCTGTAATTGAGGACGCTCTTTCAGAACCTCTTGAACTGCTTGAGTGGCAAGGCGGAAACCCAAACCTTGAAAATCTTGATCCATCTGATTCAGGATTTTACGGATTTCAGAAACCGCGTGGTCGATCGCTTTAGGGAAAACACCTTTATTCAATTCAATTCCCGTTTGTTTTTGCAAACGAACCATGGAACGAATCTCTTGTGGACCCACCAAAGTGAAAGCATGGCCTTCACTTCCGTTACGGCCGGTCCGTCCTACACGGTGAATGTAAGTTTCAATATTCCATGGCAATGAGAAGTTCACAACATGGGTCAAATTTTGGATATCCAAACCACGAGCAGCAACATCAGTAGCGACCACAATACGTGTCTCACCAGAGCGAAAACGCTTCAAAATATACTCGCGGTCTTTTTGATTTTTATCGCCATGGAGAGCTTCCACCGGCAAGTTGTTCTTCAGCAATGCTTGCTCAAGCTCATTGCACTCCAACTTGGTCTGACAGAAAATAAAACCATAGAACTGAGGTAAAGAACGAATCAGTCGCAACAACCCTTCGGTGCGAAGCTCATGTCTCACTGTAAAATAACTGTGGCGAATCGTGGGCGACAAACCTTTGCCGGTGCTCACTTCAATGAAAAAAGGTTTTTCTAAATATCGTTTAGTAAGCTGACGCACCGAGGAGCTCATGGTGGCGCTAAACAACCAAGTTTGGCACGAAGCGCGAACACTTTTATCGTCCACATCAGCAGGATGAGTCGCTGATAAGATAAAATTCAAACTCTCTTGGAAACCCATAGAGAGCATTTCGTCCGCTTCATCCAGAATCATCATCTTCACTTTAGTAAGACTCAACAAATCCTGTTCCAACAAATCCACGAGACGACCAGGAGTGGCCACCACGATTTGGGCGCCTTTTTTTAACTGCATGATTTGAGTGCGATAGCTAGACCCACCATAAATCACTGCCACCTTAATATTTTTGGCAGCGCCGATCTTTGTGAGTTGTTCAGCCACCTGTGATGCAAGTTCGCGGGTCGGCGACAAGACCAAGGCCTGTGGATAAAGAGCTTTGGCGTCGATTTTTTCGACGAGAGGAATCCCGAAGGCTGCTGTTTTTCCTGTACCGGTGGATGCTAACGCCACCATATCCTGGGCCTTTTCACCAAGAAGAACGGGAATGGTTTTTTGTTGAATTTCTGTAGGCGCAGTAAATCCCATCTTTTCCAGAGTCGAGATGACCTCTGGAGAGATATTAAATTGACTAAATGATTGCACGATTGATCCTTTACGTTATGGGAAGTGTGTACCATGCCGGTAGCAACACTGGTCACCTGAGCAAAGGGTCACCTGATCTGTCAGCACCGAAGCGTGATTATATTCCTTAAATGAGCGGTATTGATGCCTGCATAAGTAGCAAAGGTCAAGTTTTATTCCGCAAATTCCCAGCTTATTGTTCTAAAGGCCTTCTCGATGATACTTATTCAATGCCCTTATTTGTCACTTTGACAGTGAAACGAGTCTTTTTCAGGCCATGTCTCTGCCAAATTGAATCGACCACTATCTCGCGCCACCAAAACCCATCGACGATAGACTTCTTCCGGAGAAGCATTGACGCCAAGAGCTCGAAGGCTGGTCATCGGACGACGCTGGAGCCCGCAAGAACGAATCCTATCAAACAGCATTAGATCATTCGACACATTCAGCGAAAGACCATGATAAACGCGGCCACTACTGACCCTTAAACCAACAAAACAAATCTTATTTGAACCCACGAATAAGCCCGATTGCGCCTCATCCACCTGCCCATCAATTCCCATTTCCTGTAAACATTGCTTCGTGATCTTGAGAAGTTGGCAAACATAATCCCTTGGCCCCCACTGCCGGCGCGCAATTGAAATCAAAGGATAAATCACCAATTGCCCCGGTGAATGTAGGGTCGCAAGTCCCCCGCGATCCGTCACTACCACAGGAATGTCGTCAAAGGTCTCAGGGAGCTCATCTTGCATTCGAGCACGACGACCTAAAGTGATCACGGGAGGATGCTCAAGGCCCCACACCACTTCGCGCTCTGGAGCCCACATGAGACTTTGCTTTTGCTCGCGAAACATTGTTTCAAAATCTTGTAATCCTAACCATTGATAATCCATAGGGCCATCGGAAGTAACACATCCTTAGGATTAGCGCAACATCGCCAACTCGGCATTGATTGGTGTTTTGTGATTGAACACCTCCGCATTTGAGCTGGGAAGGCGTCGCAAGTTCACATCTATATAGAAGGGGTTCGCCTTACAATCCGGAATTTGCGAAATGGCATAACGAATGTGATAGGCCTGTGATCCTGGTTTTTCCACATTACGGAGGACTTGCCAATGCGAACGGTCGTTAAAGAAGGGAACTCCTTTAAAAAGCTGATTTCCAATCATCGTTAACGCGCATTTGAGATTACTTGCCGCATTGCGAGCAGCCCCTTTGTCACAGTTGAGATCGGGGTCCCAATTTACATAGAGATGTTCACTCTCTTCATGAAGCTGCAACAAACCAGCGGCGGTACCATAAGGGCCCACATTAGAAACCTGTTGCTGACAGCTACTCTCAAAATGGGACATCGACATCATTACAAACACCCAAAGATTTTTTCGTTGTTCGCCGGTCATTTCTATATACCCAGGACAAGCTCCTCCAAATGAGATGTCATGATTCAAAAGTTCTTTGGCGGAATTTTTACTCAAGGCCTCTTTAACCACTCGCCCCATAGGTCCAAAACTGGAATCACTGGCAAATTTCTTTCCGCAACCAGCGGCGTAGTTCATACGACTAGCGAGTTCACCAAACTGTTTGGCGGCCCTTTTTTCACTTACTAACACCGGCCCCGTCTCAACCGGAGACTGAAGCTGAGCCAAGACAAGCCCAGCCTCATCGCTCAACTCCTTTATGGAATGCCACCTGGCCTCACCAATGGCCATCGGATTTATTTGTGCTAAGCCACAATACTTCGAATAGGTAAAACCCAGGTTACCCATTTTCCAGGCCTTAATCACTTTAGGGGATAGGGTCGATCGTTTTTTGCCAGTCATGCGTTCAATTTTTCCCGAGTTGAAACAGTACAAGCTTGAAATACCCGCATAAACATTACTTGTTTGATTATGAGCCTTCAATGAAGTCAATAGAAACAGGGCTCCGATTAAACTTGATCCGATTCTTATGCCACGAATTTTATTTTCCATTTTCATGACCTCCTTAACGTGCCGCTTGCGGCCCTGCTGCCAAACTCGATGGCTCCTGGGCCATTGAGCTGTGGCGTTTTGTCTTTTTTTTCAGCAACGCCGCTTACTTTAATTTTATAATTGGAGGTTCATTCTCCCTATGAATGTTTGCTAAAACGTCTAAATATAAACCACTTTTATTTATTATTTCTGGCACGGGTATTAAGATGAGACGAATTGAACTGCCATTTGTTTCAAAGCAACACAGCGACGGCCGACTTTGCCGCTCTGGCACTATTCTTGTCAGACCCATGCAATAGGCTTGATTCTCTATTTCAATATGACACAATCGACTTTGAGCACAGGGACGTTCGTTCTTTAACTGGTTGTACTGACGGTGCCTCATTCCAAGTGTTCGCAGCATTAACTTTTGGCGTCGTTTGGGTCATAGGCTTTTACTTTAGGAGGAAGCTTGAACTTCGATACTGTTCGATCTCAAATCAAGACATGGGTTAAAAGACTCCAAAGCTTCGCGAGTGAGCCTTGGTATGCTCCACTCCTTAGTTTATTGGCAGGACTTGATAATCTCATCTTGATTGTTCCCACCGATGGGTTGCTGATTTCGAGTTCCATGCTAAGGCCTAAACAATGGTTTTGGTTTGCTTGTTGTGTCACCGTGGGATCGACCCTAGGAGCGGTTGCTCTTGCGGCCTTAGTGGAGACTATGGGCCTTCCTTGGATCTTATCACTCTACCCGGCACTGCAAACCTCCGAGATGTGGAAGCTGACCCATGATTTTTTTCAGGACTATGGCCTACTAGTCACATTTATTGTTTCAATCACTCCCCTCATGCAGCAACCGGCTGTGGTACTTGCTGCCCTCGGCGAAGCCCCACTACCCGAATTGGCACTTGTCGTTTTCATCGGGCGCTTTATCAAGTTTCTAATCATGGCCTATCTGGGTTCACACGCTCCGCGGCTACTCTCCAAAATTTGGGGAGTTCAAGAAGAACTCCGTGAGGTCGGTCTTAAGGATTAATTTTTTATTCCCTGAATATGATTTTCGGGGAACAAATCTTGGAATAGTCGCGAAAAAAATATATTTTACCTCAGAAATTAAAAAACCGACCTAGGATTAGACTCATTTTTGAGTGGTGATCAAATCTTAAATAGAACTCAATAATTTTAGTTGTTTACATTAAACAATATCCGAATTCATTATCGAACCAAGGTAAATTTTTTTGTTTATAGAATTTCTATTCATTGACAAGTAAATTCCCTTCTATGAGTAGATCTCATTTTCCAAGCTAACCTAAAGATTAATTGAGTTACGGCATCAAGGACTGTAAGGACGAAACCGATGGAGGTATTATGTTGTTTTGTATAATTTTTGTTGGCGTACTCTTCATGATAATAGAAAGACTTTTCCCTTCA
>JBILOD010000250.1:0-6057 GCA_044374645.1 Pseudobdellovibrionaceae bacterium
CGTTGGGTGGCTTTGCAGAAGTCCTCAAAAATGAAACTCACTGGCGAGTATAATTCGACTCAGTATCTCATCGTCAGTAGAGCTCTCGACGCACAATGGAATTACTTTGTGGGAGGAGGTCTGTATTCTTCCTCTCATGTTGAGCGTAATGCTTCAATAGTGGCGGGAGTTAGTTGGGCTATGGGCGAAAACCTCTCATTATTTTAGATTCCGCTGAAAAAGCCCAACTTCTACGTTGGCTTCGCTTCATCTCTCACTCAACGTGGGCACCCCTTCACAGAGGGGAAACCCCGCCCAGCCTACGCCTCGTTCGATTTGAAGCTTGCCGCCTTGAATTTGGCACTTTTTCAGCAGAATCTATTTTAGATTCCGCTGAAAAAGCCCACCTTCGTTCCTCGTGAGCATCGAGGCACGAAGGGTGATTGATAGAGTAGAGGTTTTCCTTGAGGGGAGG
The DNA here is from genome assembly GCA_044374645.1 of Pseudobdellovibrionaceae bacterium. Lineage (GTDB taxonomy): Bacteria > Bdellovibrionota > Bdellovibrionia > Bdellovibrionales > Bdellovibrionaceae > CAUJGP01. Next base: position 455 of record JBILOD010000250.1, read on the forward strand.
GTTCAATGGAAGCATGGGAATCAGTCGAAAAACAGTTGGTGGATGTGCGAGATCATACTTGGACGTCCTTCCTGCAAATGTATGGTGGACTGCGTGCCCTGTTTTATATTGCCGAAGTCATGCCCCTCACAATTCTCAGTCATTCCCTTCGCTCCAAATTGAGAAATTTGAATAAAGATGACTGGCGTCACCTCCGCCAAATCATCGACGAGGTTTGGTTGTTGATTCAGCAGGACAGTGAGCGCATTACGGCGGGTTTATACCCTGCGGCTGTTTTGAATCCAACTTTGAATATGGGACATTGGGGCCAATTACTCCATATTTGGATGGATGGCGTTCGATCCACTTCACGATCCCGGAATTTTGTGAGTGAGATCGAAGATCTCGAGGCCCTGAGAGATATTCCTGGGCACTACCGTCCAAATTCTAATGGTGGTGGAAATAATGGTTTTCTCGATCCGTCCGCCACATCACTTTATGAGCACCAGATGGAGTTGCTTTTTTTGGGATCAATGGATGCAATGCGGAGGTTGTTATTAGCTCCGATGAAAAAAGCCTTTCGCTTTTCAGAGGGCGAAGGACTCCGTTTTCTAGAAATTGGTTGCGGCGCAGGGCGAATGACTCAATTCGTGAAAATGGCATTCCCACGAGCCAAAATCACGGTACTTGATGCTAACCCAATTTATCTTAAAGAAGCTCAAAAAAATCTCCGTGAATATAATCGCATTGATTTCATTCAAGGCGATGCTCTTGATTTACCTTTTCGAGATAAACGATTTGATGTGGTGTACTCGAGTTTTCTGTTGCATGAAGTGAGCCTTGATATAAGACGTCAGATTCTCGCTGAAGCTTTTCGGGTTCTTGGGGGTAGAGGATTTTTGGGAGTGGTTGATCTCATTCAAGTGGATGATTGTCGCGAACTCAACTGGACTTTGGAGCAGCCTTGGTTTGTCGGGCAAGAGGGCAATCTTAAAGACTATGGGCGTAATAGTTTGGCTGGAAGTCTTCAACGTCTAGGCTTGTCTCAAGTTGGCACAGAGAGAGGTTTTTTGGGTAAAGCGGTCTTTGGAATTAGGGATTAACCGGATGGTTTCGCCAAAGGTGGTTTGTCCCAGGCAAATTTTAGATTCTCGTAAAAAGGGTCAATGTCGCCCCGATGGAACAATCTGCTCGTGTCTCTGTTTCAAAATAAAACACATTTAGGTAAAAAATCTGCCTAGCGTTTTCTTAAAGTCCAGAAACTTCTTTTTATTGGACTCACCTTTGCGAACTAACTAGACTTATTTAGTGAGGCAAGGATGATATTTTTGAAAGATAAAAAAATTCTCGTAGTGGATGATGAAGAGGGTATCCGCGATCTCGTTGTCAGCGAGCTTGAATTCAATGGGGCCAAATGTATTCAGGCCTCCAATGGACAAGAGGCCTTTGATCAATTTAAATCCCAAAAGTTTGATGCCGTCATCTCCGATATCCGTATGCCAGATGGGGATGGTCTGTTTTTTCTCGAAAAGATACGGGAAAATAATATTGAACCTTGTACGATGATTTTTATGACGGGCTATTCGGATGTTCCGCTAGAAGAGTTTTATGATCGCGGAGTAGAAGCGATTATTGCCAAGCCCTTTCGCCTTGAGCAGTTGGTCAGCACTTTGGAGTTGGCCATGCTGTCGCCGCGCATGGCCTGGCGTCGTGCGCCACGGGTCGTAGCCATACTGAATATTGAGCTCAATTGGGCTGGATTGGCGGAGCCTATTCGGACGAGAACTTTTAATGTGGGGCGCGGCGGGATGTTTATACAGACATCCAAGGTGATGCCCAAAGTGGGCTCTCGTGTGAAGTTTACTTTGTGCTACCATCAGGAGGGGCGGGAGGAAATTTTGCCGGGTGAGATGATTGTTCGTTGGACCCGAGCCGAATCCGGTGAAGGAGTGCCGAGAGGTTTTGGTGGTGAATTTGCGGATCTTCTCCAAGAGCAGATGGACGAGATTGCCTCAGTGGCAGGTCTTGTCCGCACACGGGTTTATATTCCCAAAAAATAATCGCTAGACGAATTTCGGAACTTTAGGTTAGAACATGGCCTCTTAAACTAAAGAGGGTGCCATGATTTCTAAATTTATTGATCATCATTATCGTCATTTCAACGCTGCAGCATTGAAGGATGCAGCCATTGGTTACAAAGCACATTTGAATAAGGGCGGCAAAATGCTCGTGTCATTGGCAGGAGCGATGAGCACAGCTGAGTTGGGCCTTTCCTTGGCTGAAATGATACGTCAGGGCAAAGTGCATGCCATCAGCTGCACTGGCGCTAACCTCGAAGAAGATGTTTTTAATTTAGTAGCTCACAATCATTACGAGCGTATTCCAAACTACCGCGACCTCACCCCTGAAGATGAAGCCAAACTGCTTTCTAAACACCTCAACCGCGTGACAGATACTTGTATCCCAGAGGAAGAGGCGATTCGCCGCATTGAGAAAGTTGTTTTGGAAGAATGGCAAAAGGCGGATCAAGCAGGGCAATCTTATTTTCCGCATGAATTCATGTACAAGATTTTATTGTCTGGAAAATTAAAGCCTCACTATCAAATTGATCCTAAAGACTCTTGGTTGTTGGCGGCCGCAGAAAAAAATCTTCCGATGGTGGTACCAGGATGGGAAGATTCGACTCTTGGTAACATTTTTGCCGGTCACTGCATTAAAGGTGATATTAAAAATGTTCACACCGTCAAGGGTGGCATTCAATATATGATGGACTTTTCTGAATGGTATATGGGTGCTAGTAAGGACTCGACGATTGGCTTTTTCCAAATTGGTGGTGGTATCGCGGGAGATTTTCCAATTTGTGTCGTTCCAATGTTAAGCCAAGATCTATTGCATGACGACGTGAAAGTTTGGGATTACTTCTGTCAGATCAGTGATTCAACCACCAGTTATGGTTCCTACTCTGGTGCGGTTCCTAACGAGAAGATCACTTGGGGTAAGTTGGCGGTCACTTCGCCAAAATACATCATCGAGTCTGATGCCTCGATTGTGGCGCCATTGATGTTTGCGTACATTTTGGGTTGGTAATCGAAATAGATTGAATTGCACGGCCATAGTTCAAGGATGGCCGTGGTTTTTGGTCCATGTTTTGCAAATAAGCTTCAGTCTATGATGTTTAATCGCTCTTTGGTCATTTTATTCATCTCGCTTGTCTTCAATGCGCCGAGCTTTGCTCCTGCTGCAACAAAGAATTTCGATAGCGCCTGCGCAGATAGTTTTGGGCCTGATGGGGATATTCCCATTAAACTGTGGGAGTTTAGTCAAGAGGTGGTTGCTAAGATTCAAAAAGCGAGTCCCCAGTTCGATCTGAAAGCCAATGAACACCTTGAATTGGTGAAACGCGAGGATTGGCCAGACCGTGAATTTTGGAAGCTGATGGGAGGTCCCAAGCGGGCCATTAAAGTCTATCGGGGCATTCATCTTCAGAGTTTGAGAGATTATAATCCTAACTATGGGCTTTTTGTGAAAGTTGAGGCCAGTAATCATTTGGCCGGAGCTATCGATGTCACTACGGACATTGAGCTGGCACGGAGCTTTGCACGTTCTGTCGAAACCAATGAAAAAGGGCTTGTCATTCACTATGAAGTGCCAGTGATGGTTTTGGGGCCGGGACGCGGGGATGATGCTTATAAAATCGGGTCATGGCACTTAGCCGCACTAGGCATTTTAGACCTTCAGGTTTTTCAAACAAAAATCGAATTCATGTAACCTGCATTGAAACTAGTCCATCATTTTAATATTTTTGGTTCAAAAATCGAGAGCAGCTCGCGGAAAGGTTCAGCGAACTGTTTGCTTTGCAGATACTCCTCATAGAGCTTGATCCCTTTTAGATCATTACCATTACCGTGTACTAGGATGATGCTGCCAGGTTTTGGTTTTTGGCCTTTACCCAACCAAGCATTTGAGCCGAGCGGAATGAGCCCGAGGCTTCGGGTCATGGAGAGTGCTGCTTCGTTGGCAACGAGGCCGGGAAAACGAAAGAAAATGCTGGGAGTAATGCCGCGCTGAAGGAGGATCTTTTCGGCCTCCAGAATTTCTTTGCGAATGTCGCGACCTTCGCTGAGTAAATAATTCTTATCGAGTGGACGATCTGGATAGTACGGATGATTGCGGCTGTGATTAACCCAAATTAAAGGGTAGTCTGCAAATGTGGTCTGTAGCCATTCCCAATCGTCTTCATGTTTTAAAATCCATAGGCCGCTCACCGCAATTGCCAAGGGTTGTTGATGTTCTTTTATGGTGAGAAAGAGATTGCGATCGAGGCCATGTTTTGAAGGGCAAAGATCGATGGTGAGGAAACTGCCACTGCGGTTGTTGGTATCGGCCTTGAGCCCGTCATTTTGAAGCTGTCCGTGCCATGTGTTGTAACGTTCCAGCGCTTTGAAATAGGGGCCATAGGGTAATTTCACTGGAGCGGCATCGGCAGCGGAGAGGGCTTGAGCTTGGCATTTTTCTAATTCTTTTTCCGGGACGATGTGTGTTTTTAGGCTTAGTTCTTCGGCTCCCCAAACGTATTTAGTTTGGTTCATTTCAAAATGTCGAAGAGTAATGAATCGTAGCTGCTGATAGCGACAGCGTTGGATCTGCACTTCGTAACTACGGATCGCTTGAAGCTTTGGAGCGGCTAAGGCCTCAATAGCTAAACAATAGATGATAAATAATATATATTTGGTTAACATTTCTCGTATTATCAGTACTTAAGGGCGATCTCAAGGGCTTCTCTTTCTTCAGCCGTCAAAGTCACACCCGCCATCTGTGAAACATTTTGTTGGGCCCAACTGATGGTTGAAACAGTACCACCTTTCACTGCGCTCGATGCCAGGGCGCCGTGACAACTTGCACATTTTTGGTCATAGAGTCTAGGACCATCGTAGACGCGCACGTAGAATTTTGAAGCAGTTCCAAGCGCGTGGTCATAAAGGGAATAGTCTTTCATTGTGGCCGTACCCGTTGTTTCTGCGGAGATCACACAATCATAAAACCCACCAGGGGCAGCGGCGTTGGATTGGTGAGGACAGGGCTTCCCTCCAGTATGCAACTGATGGTTGACAGTGTCATTGTTGGTGATGCGAAGAGTTTGGCCGACGTAGACCACCATGGGGCTGGTCATCGCGTTCCATGCCCCTGATCCTGTGGCTGGAAGGATAGCAAATGATTCCATGACGGGCACTTCGGTTCCAGCGCTGTGGTTATGGTCCGTGCCGTCATGGGACCCATCGGCCACTTCTCCGGCTGACCCTTGTTTTGCGCAGTTTTGAAAGGGAATGATCAATGCACTCAGTAAAATGGCGGAGAGAAAACTGGTTTTAACCTGACTTGAAGACATACGACCCCCGTTTGATTCAGTATAACTTCACGTTGCTGAGTTTTTCCTTAATTTTTTGTCGGGCGTCTCACTTTGATTGAGATACTCATTGATTCTCAATTCAAGATATGGATTGAAGTCTATAGACCCAGACCAGTCCGGGATCATTGTAACATATAATAAATTTTAATGGATCCCGTGGAATGGAATTCGGTGCCCAAGGGCTGATTGATAACCGTTGAGCTGCAAAAGGCGGATC
>JBILOD010000251.1:0-6050 GCA_044374645.1 Pseudobdellovibrionaceae bacterium
TCGTTGGGTGAGAGAATCTTTACGACAGGCCCATCAGTGGGGAATCCGCAAAGAAGCCCACATCATTAAATACTTTTTATGGAAGGTGCTGATCACTCCAACTTGGTGTCACTTGCCACCCTTTGTAAGGCTGTTGCAACAACCTGTTGCCGAAGAGGTGAAAATTCAAAATATTGAAAACCTTTTTCCGCAAGTAAAATTGGCGGAGATTCCACGCGGATTGACCATTGAATCCTGGGACCCTGAGCTTTGGATTCAGTTGCGCAAACATCATTCACCCCTTGGCAATACTGATCCCGAAGCGTTTCATCCTCTCCTTGGAGAACGTCCTCCGGCGATGCCCCTGCATAACCCTAATTGGATGCGAGCCTTGGGTCTATTTTACGAAAGCGCTTACTCTGACCTTCTGTCACAGGCCGGGGTTCACCTGTTAGGTTCCGTTTTTAATCCAGAAATTCAACGTCCCCTATCCCCTCCACCACGATTACTCTCACTTTCACAAACCGAAATTGTCATTCGTGATGAAGGACAGCGAAGCCAAAACTGGTTGAAACAACATGGATTTGAAAGCCTCGCTTCGACTCAGGGAAACTGGATTCACCGAGCGACGAACGCCAAGGCTATTCTCCTTGCGGCCCGACAGTTTTTGGAGGAATTTCCCTATGTCGATAGTCGTTACATTTTTGATTTTCTGAACCAAGAAGAACGAACCGCACTACTCACACAATTGGATATCAGCACCGTCAACTGGGACTCCCATCACTTTTGGATTCTCAGTAAGATGGGTTGAGAGCCACGCCCCTAGCACCAAGACCAACCAAGTTAAAGTCGTACGTTAATATACTTACTGACCTCAGCTAGGACATGGGGAGGTATTTCATGGCCACCCTGAAATCTCATCAGACGGCCCTTCATTCCTGACTGAGTTAAGATAGTCTCCAATTTCTGGGCGCCCTTAATTGAAAGGACAGGATCGCTTTCTCCGTGAGCGAGAAAAAATGTTTTACCAGTTCGATCTTTGGCTTTTTCTCTCCACAGATCTGCGTGCAAGCAGGCACCTGAAAGCATGACTAACCCCAGTGGCGCCTCAGGCGCATTGAGATACAACTCTGTGGCTAACATCGCACCCTGACTAAATCCACCCAAAATGATTTTGTTCCAAGGAACTTTCAACGCCGAAAGCATTTCCGACGCCTTCTTATAGGCCACATCAAGTCCAGCTGGAGTGCCCTTACTGAGATCGCGTGGCACCCCAGCCGCTTGCGCTTCCTGCAGCTCAGCGACATTCACTGGCCACCAAGCTCTTCCCACCCAGTTCCAGCCAATCGGCACTTCAAGAAAACCTTCGGGAAAAAGCCAATTGCAGGCCGTTGCCGTAGGAATTTCTTGGGCCAAAGGCGCTAAATCTCCAGCATCGGCCCCATACCCATGAAAAAAAATAATCCACGGAGCATCATCATTATTAACTGAATCAATACATTTGAGTGGTCCAAGTTTGCGCATCGTAAATCCATCCTATTGAAAGGTTCGGTGAGAAACGAAGACCTTACCACCAGGTTTAATAGCAAGGCGAGCAGTTTTTACTTCGCCATTGATGCGTAGTTGGTACTCGCCAGGAGGTACACTGGCTCTGTAGATTTTAAATGATCGTGGTAACGTAGACCACTGACGTAGATCGGCACGGTCAGAGGCGTACATAGCAAGGAGAGCAAGATCTCCTACCAACTGATTCTCTTTACGCAATCGTTCGGCAACAACTTCTTTAACAATGGCACCGCCAATCCGTCGAGCCACCAGCGCAAGGTACTGTGCTTCAAGACTGGCAACAGCCACTTTTTCGACATCAAACAAGGTCTCTTGACCACCAAATTGGGATTGAGATACTTCCTCGCCACCATTTACTGAATATAACTTGGGACTGATATTAAAGACACTCGACCAAATTGGATACATTGCTGGGTATCTCATATTGTCGTAGCGAAAATCTTTACGCGGTCCCCAGCCCTGCTGATATATGACCACCACCTCACCCAGCTTCGAATCCTTCCACTCTGGCTTCTCTACGACCTCGGGAAACAAAGATTTCCATTTTTTAACGGCCTCAAACCGACGAGCTTTTGTGTTAGCGCGAATAAGGTCTTCGCGCAAAGGCTCATAATTAGGATCAACCTTATACACATTCTCATAGGCAATAGCGGCATCATCCCAGCTTTTACTGGCTTCATAAATGATTGCCGAGAGATAGAGGGCCAAGGCATTATCCGTGAACTTTCGGTTTGCTTCCAAGCGAAACCGACGAAGTTTCTCGTTTAGCCTACGAACTTCAACCATCGCATTATCAAGATCACCTAAATTAAGATAATTTATGGCCGACATGGCATTCAACAGGATGATTTCGAAATCGTCGCCTTTATATTGAACCATCTCTTCGCCCAATAAAAAAGAACCTGTTTCCAAACTCAACGACGTGTAATCTTGAATGTCCGAAAGCTTATCGGCGGCATGAAAATATTTATTGCTTTCTTGGTACTCACCTGCCACCTGGAGTGCGGTGGCATAGTCAAGGAGATAAACTAACTGATCGTTACTCGGTTGATCAGCCAAGGGTTTAAGCTCAGCAAGAGCGTCTGTAAAACGCCCTTCCCTTATTAAGTTGCGTGCCAAGTGTACTTTGCCTTGGTAGGTGGCACACGAGATCGTCGCAAACAGAATGACTAGACCAACGGCTTTCAATACCATTCTAGTTTATTCTTTTTTTGAAAATTAAAGGCCGATAGTTTTCTTTTTATAGAGTTTACGAATCTGTTTTTGATCAGTCCACTCAATCACACCCGATTTAATGCTCGTTAAGTTTAGAGTTATTTTGTAATAAACTGACTTATCCTTGCCAACTTCTTGCACGATGCTGTCGAGACGTCCGTTAACAATAAAGTCTGCGCCAGTTTGTCCGCCCGGACCTTTTTTAGTTTCTTCAGAAACCCGGCCACTGTTTTGGTAGTCATACTCTTGATCAATATCTTGGCGGGCTTCTTTATCAATGAATGCCAATTTACCAGTTTTCATTAGCTCCACACGAACCATGTCCATGATGGATTGGGTATCAATGTGTTCTGATGTTTTATTCTGAAGTTGGGTCACCATCACAATCGGGCGTTTTTTTGAACCCGTCACTACGGGGTGAGCCACTAAGCTTGCCACCATTGACTTAACCGTTTCTTGCATATCGCTTTCAGACCATTCATCGGTCATAAGGTTGGTACGCTCTACGTCCTCATCGTACTTTCCTTTTACAAAAGCTTGGGGACCACAGCCAACTGAGATCGCCGTGATAGCAGCCAAAGCCATCAATAAACATTGTTTTGTAAGTGATTCCTTCATAGACAAACCTCCAAAAAAAAGTAAGTGGCCACACCACTTTTTTAACAATTCCTGTTGGGGTGACTCTGACACCCATTTACTATGCCCTATTCTATGAGTTTTTTATGGCGTTCAGCAATGCCGGATTTCATTTCTATGTCCGTATTACGTCCTGAGTTAGTATTTGGCGTGCACAAAAAACATCTATGTTCTTTGCACAGAGGTGCCCTTATGAAAATTTCCTCAAGCCAACTGGCCTACAGCATCCTTAAAAAACATATGATTCAAGATGTCGAAGAGCTCTGGTGTTTAGCTCTTGGACCAGGCTTACAACTATTGACGCTACAAATGATCTTTCGTGGGACTGTTGACTCCTGCACTGTACATCCAAGAGATATCTTTCGATTCGCCTGCACTGCGAATGCATCCCAATTGATCATCGCCCATAATCACCCAAGTGGTGACCGAAACCCTTCAGCCCATGATCTTGAGTTTACTCATAGACTCATTCAAGTGGGACAAGATATTGAAATCCCGGTCATTGATCACCTGATTCTAACCCGTAAAAACTATTTGAGCCTCGCTGAGGCGGGTTACATTTCCAACAGGGAAACTCGGATAGGCTCTTAGGACAAACTCTTTTATCGTGAGCGCCCCTGAAACCCTCTTTGACTTTTCCGTAAAGCCTCAAACAAGCGGTGCTCGCCTCCGGGACTTTGTCCCTGCGGCTGCGCTCCGAACTCGTTTTCCGAAAAAGTCAAAGAGGGTCTCTGGCGCGTTCTCCTTTTAACGACCCGGCAAATTCTGGGAATCAAAGACACTGGGCGCCTCTTTTTTTACGATTTTCCGAATGCTCTTAACCTTGAAATCATCATCGACTTGAACATCGTAACCCTGTGCCTTTGCTTTTTTTATGATGGCTTCAGCCAAAGCTTTTTTATATTTTTCCTCTTCAGCAGATCTTTGAATATCGTCGATAATTTCCTTTTGTATTTGTTGACTCAAGGTTCGCTGTCGGACTGATTGACTTGCCAAATGTCGCAAGTCCTTCCCAACCAGTTCATTCACTGAGTCCTGATCAAAAGTGAGGGGTAACTCGTCAAAGTGATATTGCGGTATTTCTTGAGGCGCCTTATGAATTGGGGGTGCCGTTAGGGCATTCATGTTCTCAACGTTTTGACGTTCCATTTCCTGGCGATCATAAACCTCGCGGAGATGTTGATTGACCAAATCAATGGCCCGAACGGGATTTTGCTGGACACTCCCTTTGGCTTTATTTTTTTCTTCCTGATCGTCCATATTAATAAGAGCCCAAATGAGAATAAATAAACCCAGCAAAAGTAATGCTATCGCAGCATCTCGCGATTGAGGCTTCGAACTCACTTGGCCTCCCGTTGAAATCCTTGGATTAGATTTTCAGGAACATCAAATGACGACATCAATTCAAATCGATTACTTCCGGTATTATATTTGATGACATCCAAGGAAGCCGCAAAGTCCAAGCTGTAGGTTGGCACTAAAATCTCCAACTGGGGGTCACCATCTAAGTTGGCCACAGCCAGATTAGTAGCCTCGCCCATGAATGTGACGTAGCCGTCGATTGAGTTCGGTAGTTCTATTTTTTGAATGAGCTCGATAGAACTCTGATGTCCTTCATCTTGAGAAGTGCCCTCTGCCTTTGGGTTTTCTATTTGAGTGTAAAACTCTAAAGAAATCGTACTTCCCTCTCTAACCTTGAAAACCGATACCCATTGCCCCGTCCGAGAGATATCGTCACGAAGAGTTGCCAGGATTTTTCGATCATTTCCTCGAAACCACTGACGCGCCTGCGATCGTAAGTTAGGAAAGCTAATGATCACCCCAAGAGTTACAAAACCTAAGGCGATTAGCACATAAGCCAATTTCAAGCTCAAGTTTGAAGAAAAATGAAATCTAGACAACATCTTAAATTTAAGTGTAATCCTTTGTGGTGATGCAATAAAGGATGAAGTCATGAATCGCGACGATTTTTATAGCCTTCTTAATCACAGACGATCCATTCGTAAATATAAGCCAGACTCTGTGCCCAAAGAGGTGATTCAGCGAATTCTCGACGGAGCCATGCAAGCGCCATCCGGAAAAAATCGCCAGAACTGGAGATTTATAGTCGTTACTGGTAAAAAGCGTGACGAGTATCTACAATACTCACAAAAGTCCTGGCTCAATATCAAAGATATTCTCAAAGAGCGCCTCAAGCCTTCGCTTTACGACTTTACCGAGCGGTTTTTCTATACTTTAGGCCAGGCTCCCGTACTGATTTTTTGCTATTCGGTAAATACCCCCGACGAAAAATATTTAACCTCTGTCGGGAGTGTTTATATGGCTGCCGAGAACATCAATCTCGCAGCCTTTGTCGAAGGTCTCGGTTGTTGCACAATGGGGGCGCCCTTAGAAATTAAAGATGAGGTCAACCAATTCCTTGGCGTTACAGATTGGCCAGAGTTCAAACGCGGTGAAATGGATCTTCTTTGTGGGATCACTCTTGGCTACCCAGATCATGAACCACCAAAAGCGGCTCGCCTAACAGAGGGGCGAATCACCTGGCTCGAATAGATCTAGCAGTCAATGCCGTTCACTTTTCCCAGCCCATCGTTCTCGCCCCACTCGCTGGGCCTGCGACTTACAGGAAGTAAGCCTCGGCCCGCTCGGTGGCT
>JBILOD010000252.1:0-6006 GCA_044374645.1 Pseudobdellovibrionaceae bacterium
GTCAACAGGTGAAGCTAAGTCGATTGCCCTGCACGCGAATATGGCGACGGTGATTCACCAAATGCTTGAAAAAGGGTTTATACCCGATTTACTCACCGATCAAACATCGGCCCATGATCCCCTCAATGGATACATTCCTGAAGGCTACACCGTTGAGACGGCAAAACCCTTCCGTGAATCCAATAAAAAAGGCTATCTTGAGGCTGTGGCACAAAGTATTGCCAAACACGTGCGCGGAATGTTGGAAATGCAAAAACGCGGAGCCATCACCTTTGATTACGGCAACAACATTCGCGCCGAAGCTCAAGCAGCAGGAGTGACGGATGCTTTTAATTTTCAAGGATTTGTTCCTGCCTATATTCGCCCCTTATTTTGTCGGGGAAGTGGACCCTTCCGCTGGGTGGCTTTGTCAGGCGATCCAGAAGATATTCGCGTCACTGATGAAGCCATTAAAGCTTTGTTTCCACACAAACAACATTTGTTGCAGTGGTTAGATATGGCGCAGAAACGCATTGCCTTTCAAGGATTACCCGCACGAATTTGCTGGCTTGAGTATGGTGAGCGTGCGAAGGCTGGGTTATTATTTAATCGATTGGTGGCTGAAGGCCGGGTGAAGGCACCTATCGTGATTGGTCGCGATCATTTGGATTGCGGTAGCGTGGCCTCTCCCAATCGTGAAACTGAAGCCATGAAAGATGGTTCTGACGCCGTTTCCGACTGGCCGCTTTTGAACGCGATGGTAAACACTTCTTGTGGATCGACTTGGGTGAGTTTGCATCACGGTGGTGGTGTGGGGATGGGTTACAGCCAACATGCAGGGCAAGTCATCGTGGCCGATGGGACTGAAGCTGCCGCTCGCAGACTCGAACGGGTTTTGACGGCGGATCCTGGAATGGGATTGTTTCGTCATATTGATGCTGGATACGAAGACGCAAAGGTCATCGCGCGTGAGCGTGGCTTAAACTCTCTTTGGATATAGGTGGTTGGAGATGAAGAAGTTTTATGGGTCACTCGCCCTGGCGGTTTTGGTTTTAGGCGGGCTCTTTGTTTGGGTGATTATCGATCGTTTACCGGATTGGATGGGAACGACTCGAAACCAACACAGTTTTATTGATCAGTTAGAGCAAAAGGGAATGATCGATGTTGAAGCCAAGACTATTGATGGTCAGTCTGTTCGGTTTTTTCAATTTGAAGGTAAAATAGTGATTTTGAGTTTCTGGGCTTCCTGGTGTGGCCCTTGCGTTGAGGAATTTCCATCAATGATTTCGTTGCTCAAAAAGTTTCCTGACAAAGTGGTCATGGTGGCGATTTCCTCAGATTACACCCAAGAAGATATTGAAGTGTTCTTTCGAAGCTTGAATCTCACTGAAAAACTGCCAAACCTGTTTGTCACGTGGGACCCCGATCACAAAATCTCGCAGCAGTACCAGGTTCAAAAATTACCGGAGAGCTTTATTTTTGGAAAAGACAGAAAGCTTTTACGCAAGGTTATTGGTTCAATCAAATGGGATGATCCCGATGCGGTTGGCTTCTTTGAAGCCAACATCAATTAATTTTCGATGTTGCGCATATGATCCGCCAATCGAAAAAGTGCGCTACGTAAAAGGGTGGCGGTTGGGTCTTGGATGCCTACGTTTTCCATGGCCTTAAACATACAAGTAATCCATTGGTCGCGCTCACTGAGGCCAATCTTAAAGGGTAGGTGGCGTGCTCGCAGCTTTGGATGCCCGTATTTTTGTATGAAGAGGGGAGGGCCGCCCAACCAACCGGAGAGAAAATCAAACAGTTTTTCTTTGATTGGTTCGAGGTCTTCTCCATGCTGAGCGCGAATTCCCTTTGCTTCTTCAAGGGTGTCCATAAGGTGGTAAAATTCATTGACGAGTTCACGGACTTTGCTTTCACCGCCGATAGTTTCATAAATAGAGGTGTCTTGATTCATGCGTTTCCTTAATTGGTTCCATTGGGTCATCTGACGTCTCGAGCATCAAATGCCCTTGACGTCAATTCTTTCAAAATTTTCTATGCCCTTGTTTAGCTTTTTATGCACAATTGTCAATTCACATAACTAGTGCTTCGACCACTTAATTTTTTCCGCTTTTGCTCGTTCTTAATCTTTAATCTTGCGTTGCTCATCGTCGCCTTAGGCCCCGCTAAGGCTTCTCTTCACGCCTAAGCTTAAAGACTAATCACTTTGCCCAATCGGAAAAAATTAAGCGGTCGAAGCACTAGTTTACTGGCAATGGAGCCACTAGCGAGCTCAGCTATTCCCGTTGGGGTAATTGTCATCTACTCTAATGTTTTATTCATAAAGTTTGCAATTCATTCCATCGACCGGCTCGGGGAGGTTTCCTCCAGTTGACGTTAGAACTTCAAGTTTTCCCTTTCCATCATTCATCGAAAAATCGGCCTTTGTGTTAAACTCAACATCGCTGTAAGAGCCTGACTGAAAAGTCATTTTGTTGTTCCCTTTTTTGAGTCTTTTATAAAAAGTTTTTAGATCGGTACCTGTACTTATGTTTTCGGCGATCATTGGTCCGCTTAATTCAACAAAATGCCTGTCTCGCATTCGATCTACTAGTCCTTTTACCTTTGGAAATTGGAACTGGGGATCTTGATAAAAGAAAACGTCTGCTGATGAGATAAAGGCAAATTTTAAATCAAAATAAAATGCAACTCTAGCGTTCCAATCAAGGCTTTCAATGTAGTTCTTTTCGAACAGTTTTCGCAATTTGTGATCGAGAAAATCGTTGCTGCAATGAATGAATGGTTTTGTGAGATGATGATAGGTGGGTTTAAAAGTGTAACCGGACATTATTTGACCAACAATTCGACGAACTCTGAGGGAGTTAGTTTCAGCTGGTGGCTCATCAGCCCTTTTAGTGGTCATTAACGAATCATAGATGGTTTCATGAAGGGCTAGGCCGATCAGATCAGCATTGGCCATTTTATCCCTCAAATCAGAATTAACTTGCCATAGCCAACCGCTAGAACTTTTAACTCTCCGAACTATCTGTTCGATGGAACAGCCAGACTCTATACTTGGAGTCATGTCTTCTAATGAGTCATCCGTAAGTTCAAGCTTAACTCCTGAATAGACTTGAACTCGACTGTGTTTGCTCAGACCAATGATCGCCGTCGCTAAAGGAAGATCATCACGTTCTCCTACGGGTTTCTGCTGAAAAACATGATTATGAGGTGACGTTGGGATATCAGAAACTGGGTTCCATCTTGATAGAGCTTTTGTAAGTTCAATATCCACCGACTCTGTGGGAACAATAATTTGCAAGTGATGGATTTCTCGTGCCTCCCAGAGGTCTAGGAGTTCTACTGGTTTGTTTATGTTTCCATTAGAATCCCTGCACACAACACCTTTACCGCCCCCCCCGGCGCTAAGGCCCCCTGCCTGAGCTTGACCAGCCAGAAACCAACCTAAAAACAGAAGTTTCAAAGAATACCCGAGAAATTTGGTATGAAATAGTTCTTGTTTACTCATGAATATGTCCTTTCAGAGAGAAGGCGGCCCAAAGCGTTTTGTTCATTGCAAAGGGTGCGCCCATTAAGTCACTGAGGCTTGGTTTATCACTATGCGGCAGAAAATATAGACTAACTTACTGAAAATTCGATTCAAAAATTTAAATTTACTCAATTTAGTAGGGTTAACTTATTGTAAATAAGTATGAAATCAGTTTTTGAATTTGTTGATTATAAAGCCTATCTACGCCTAGCTGAGCAACTGAGTAAGCTGCAAGTGAGAGGATTTAGGTCAAAACTTGCCAAACACCTGGCCTGCAATAACTCATTTGTTTCCCAAGTAATGAATAAAAGTGCCAATTTTAGTCCCGAGCAAGCCATCTTAGTAACGGAATTCCTCGATCTCAAGGAAGAAGAGATTAAATACTTTTTATTGTTGGTCGATTTTGCACGTGCTGGAAATCGCCCGCTAAAGCTACACCTTCGCTCCGAGATTGATGAAATCCAAAAACGAAGGGTCGAAATCAAAATGCGGTCTGAAAAATCCATTACGCCATCCGAAGAAGTGGTTTCTTTGTATTATAGTCATTGGTTGTATTCTGCATTGCACATGCTAGTTACAATGCCAAAATATAGAACAGCTAAAGCGATCACCGAACTTACTGGTCTTTCAAACGAGACTATCAATGAGACTCTACTATTCCTCGCACGCTCTAATTTAATTGCCGAAAAAGACGGTGAATGGGTTCCATCTGAAACTTTGATTTATTTACCTAAAAACTCGAAGTTTATTTCTACTCACCATAGGAATTGGAGGATCGTTTCAGCCCACCAAATGAATCCACAGAAAAGAGAAAGTCTTCACTACTCAGCAATCTCAACCCTTTCCCAGAGAGATATCGAAATCCTTAGAGGAAAAATTTTTGAGCTCATTGAATGCTTTGTTTCTACGGTGAGGAACTCACAGCCTGAAGCCCTTTATAACTTCAATATTGATTTTTACAGTATCTTCGAGGATATGAGTGGCTGACAAACGTTTTGCGATGCTAAATTACTGAATCTGCCGGCTTTTTTAATTCTCCTGGTATCATGGTTGGACCTGAAAGTTATCTAAAAGTCGTCCTTCGGAAATTGCAGTGAGCAAACGCAACGCGAGCCCTAGATTTCAAATTCCCTATCAATCTTGGTTCAATTCAGGAGCACGGTCGCAGTTCCGGAGTCTAAAATAATGCCCTGTTTCTTAAGCTGAAAAACTATTGAAGATCTTGGGCCTCGAAGAAGAAAAGGCCGACGGGCATCCAAGGAAGTCATCGAATTCATGACGGATGGTTTTCATTTTTTGCCTTCCACCAAAAACCATGTGTTTCCATGGCTCTGAAAGAATTATGAGTCTTGCAGCAAACTTGAAGATTATTCTCATCATTACTACCTCCCTGACTCCAAGGTACTTTATGATCAATTTCGAGCTGGTGTTGGCTTTCGCATCGTTTCCCGTCAGCGCTGATAAATTCACAGCGTCCTTCGGCTCGATGGAAAATCCTGCGCTTTGTTTCCTTAGCGATGTAACGAGATTTTTCGCATTGCAACTCCGATCGATCGACAGTAGGTATCGCAGTTTCATTTTCATTCTCACTTTTATTTCTTGGTTCACTTCGTCCTTTCTTTAATAAATCAACACTCAGTTGCGCCATTCGATTTAAAATTTGATTGTAATTCCCATCGGGGATTTCGTGACTCAGGAGGACTTTAACCTCTTGGAGTAATTCCATGGTTTCTTGCTCCACAACAATATGCAATTGAGTGTGTTTTGGCATTCTTGAGGCCGGAAATGCAAAATCGAAGATTTCAATGGGAGGCGGGGAAAAATCTCGGCACTATGAATGGGATGGACTGGTGGTTTACGGTTTGTACCAAAACCCATGGGTTTCTTTAGTTCGATATTGGTTATGCAACCTACAAAATATCCTGAGTGAGTCTTCATGATGATGGCCCCCCTGACTCAACGGGACAATATGATCGAACTCAAGTTGGTGTTTGCTTTGACAGCGCTTCCCGTCTGCGCTCTTGTATTCGCAACAACCTCCCGCACGAGCAAACACTTTTCGTTTGATCTCGATAGGAATAGAACGGTTTTTGACGCTGTTCTTCTTTTCATCGGTGCCGCTTTGAATCACAGAAGGCGCTCACGGAATACTAGTAGTTTGGTTGCATCGACGATGCCGTCATCAGACTTTTACTTTTGTGAAAATTCGTTCAAGAGATTTTGCCACTAGTGCATTAACCTTCTAATTTTTTCCGATTGGGCGAAGTCATTGTGTTTTAGGCTAAAGCGACGATGAGCAACGCAAGACTAAGGCACAAGAACGAGCAAAAAAGGAATAATTAAATGGTTACAGCACTAGCGCCACGTTGGGTCGCTGAATGCGACCTGCAGCCAACACGAAGTTGGTGAATGGGGCCGCGAGTTTTCGGTCCTCCGGGGTAGGACACTCCAGCCAAACTGACAACAATATAAGTTTATTTATGCCGCTCGGC
>JBILOD010000402.1:0-4176 GCA_044374645.1 Pseudobdellovibrionaceae bacterium
AAAGAATGGGTCTTTTTCTTGGTGCTTTGCTTTTTCGATGGCAAACAAGCAGTTTTTGATGATGTTGATTTTCGAATAAACAACGTCTCTTTCACCCATTGAACTTTTTCCTCGTTAATAACTGTTTCTCGATCTCTGCTCGCCCCATTTTTAGATCAATGTATTTACTCATTTGAGTGGCCTTCCAACTGACCAGAAGTCCCGAGTCCTTACAAAATAGGAGGCGGCCGGTCTCAAGGACTTGACGGGCAAAAATAGGATCCGTGTCGCGCAAATCAACCAAATCAACATCTCGCCCAACAATGTCCATCAATTGGGAGCTAAGCTTTGCCCTCCAATTCCAATCGACTTTGTTTGAAAAATAAACTGCGAGATCAAGATCGCTCTGATCGTTAAACCTCGGAGTCCCAAACGAGCCCATTAAAAAAGCAAACTCGGCGTGGGGCTCAATCAATTTTTTTATTTGCGCCACTTGATCATTCATAGGTTAAAAGTGACCTACCTCTACCCGTCAGGCAACCGAAATTTCACTAAGGATTTTCCTCAGCGAAAAAGAAGTCCCAAATTTCAAAACAGAATTAGTACTTTAATTCGGTTTTGGGGCCGAGTTTTCGTTGATACAGGGGCGGGGGGCTAAGTTAGCCTGGCATCAACTCTTCGGCCCTCGACAGGTTGGCAAGACCACCCTTGCCAAGGCTCTTGATGGTTCTTATGAGTACCTGAATTATGATCGCTTAAATCACCGCAAAAAGATCATAAAAGAAGACTGGGGGAAAGCTATTCGTTTCACTCAATACAGTTCACTTAACTATGGAACCTTTCGCTGGAAAAAAGAGGGGACTAAAGGTCTTTCAAGCAGCTTTTTTCATACGTTCCAATCCATCAAGGATGAAAACACGGATTAAAACCTGATAAGGGATTCCTTGCTTTTCTGCAGCTTTTTTCAATTCTGAAATTGTTGTTTCATCAAGAGCTACACTTGTAGGCTTTTTCGGAGCATTTTTAAATCGCTTCATGGCTGCCAGAATTTTATTAGCGTCAAGTTCAATCGGGCCATCATATTCTTTGCGAGATCTTACGTAGGATTTCTTCATATTGAACTCTCTCCTTTCTGTGAGCAGGGCTGGCGCCATGAAGTCTAGTCATGGTTGGGGCGGAGGGCTAAATAAAATTATACCTAGAGAGGAAAAAATGGTTGTAGCTCTCGCTAAAAGAAAACCTGATTGGCATTGTCGTCGGATTGCGTATCACCTCGACCGCAAGTTAAAGGATTTCATTGGTAAAACTAAGATTGCAGAGATTATGTGCGGGAATCAGGAAACTGCATTCTTAGACGGCCGGCGCTGCTCATTTAAGTAAATCTCCGAAATAGATTGTATTGTAGAAATAGCTCATAATCTCAGCTTCATCCTCAGGGTCTAGATCGCCCATATAAACAAGAATTGGTTTTATTGAGGATCGTTTTGGCACATGGAGTACATCTATTTTTCTCTGCACTTCATTAATAATTTTTTTCCCAATCTTTTTTTGACATTTAAATTCACAAACAAAGAAAACATCCAATTGGGTTTGAATCAATAAATCAACTTGGCAAGCCCCTTTGTTAAGCGTGGTCTTTTTCTGGGAGTACGGGGTGGAGGCCACAAGTTGGTTTGGTTCAATTTTCAATTCTTTATGTATGAGGTGCTTGTTGGCAAGAATTAAATTTTCAAACTGAAACCCCAGAATACTTTCGATTCCTTTTAAATCACGAAGATCCTGAATTGATATCCCACCCGAAAGAATTTTTTCTTTCAGCGGCTCAATTTGCTTAATGTAAAAACGCAGATAGTTATCTTTCACTCGAATACAACTGAATTTTGAAATGTCGTTTTTTATAGGATTGAAGTAATAGTCGCGGCTTAAAAAACCTGATAATTCTAAATGATGGATAGCCTCAAGGAAGTCGGAGTTGTATTCTATTTTTGCCTTCTTAGCCAACTCTAGCGGAGACAGTTTTCGATCTAAGGCCGCACGAACAATTTTTTCATAAGTCTTTGATTTGCGCTGAAAAATATCGTTAAAGATCTTCCGAAAGTCATTAAACAAAATTTCACTAGGAGAAAAGCACAAATTTGCCATTGATCGCGAAATCGGTTCGTCTTTAGGTATTTCTTCAAGGTACTTTGGTACTCCACCCGTAATGGAAAGTGCGATCATTTTTTCAAAATCTCCGACGGTAGCCGAAAAAAAACGGTTACACTGAGGAAGTTCTAACTCCTTGATATTTAGTTCCAATGAAA
Organism: Pseudobdellovibrionaceae bacterium; assembly: GCA_044374645.1. Classification (GTDB taxonomy): domain Bacteria; phylum Bdellovibrionota; class Bdellovibrionia; order Bdellovibrionales; family Bdellovibrionaceae; genus CAUJGP01. The sequence continues at coordinate 2,283 of JBILOD010000402.1, forward strand.
TCCGACCTTCGAAACTCGTATCATTAAGAATATTTTTTTCAATCCATGCCGATACAGATCCACAAAGCACTAGCATTAGTTTTGGATTTTTTTTGAAACGGCTGTCCCACGCTGATTTAATTTTGGCGGCAAAAAAGGGATCCCCTTTTCCCATCCATGAAATTTCATCAAGTAATATTAGAACCTCATTTGATTTGGTGAGTTCGGCAAGTTGACTCAGGGCCTCGTCCCAATCTCGAAAATAAGGCCTCTTTATATTAAATTGCTCGCTCAATTCGAATGCGAAATGATCCAATTGAGCTCTTGTGTTTGATTCTGATTCATTTGGTCCTAGACCTTGCACTTCAAAGTATTTTTTATATTTTTTCCCAAGCTGTTGAATGAGAAAACTTTTTCCGATTCGACGACGCCCCAAAACACAAACCAGACTTGCCTTATTTTTTTGCTTTAATTGCATCAGTTTGCGGATTTCTTGCTCTCTGCCAAAAAAGGACATTTCAAACCCCCTTTCAAACTCCCTGTCAAACTCATGAAATCGTAGTTTGACAGGGGATTGACGTCAATGACGAACTCCCTGTCAAACTCATGAAATCGTAGTTTGACAGGGAGTTCTTAAGTTGGCCGTTTTTCATATTGAGTCTGGTTAGCGCACTAGGGCCTTTTCAGCGAGGCCCTTAACATAGGCGCCATAGCCGCTTTTAGGATAGTTTTTGGTGGTTTCCCAAAGCTGTTGTGGAGTCACAAAACCTTTGAACAACGCAATCTCCTCTAAACATGCAATCTTTAACCCTTGGCGCTTTTCAATGGCATGAACAAATTGAGAACTCTCCAGAAGTGCTTCATCAGTTCCCGTATCGAGCCAGGTCACGCTGCGACCAAAAAGCTGTACATTTAATTCACCTTTGCTTAAATAAATTTTGTTCAGGTCAGTGATTTCAAGTTCGCCACGCGAGGACGGCTTTAGAGCTTTAGCATATTCAACGACCTTGTTATCGTAAAAATACAAACCGGTGACGGCCCAATTGGATTTCGGTTTAGCGGGTTTTTCTTCGATTGAAAGTGCCCTGCCGTCTTTATCAAAATCAACCACACCATAGCGTTCAGGATCATGCACATGGTAAGCGAAGACGGTCGCACCCATTTTTTGTTGGGCAGATTCGATCACTTGCTTAGTGACGTCGTGACCATAAAAAATGTTGTCTCCCAAAATTAGAGCGCAAGGATCATTACCAATAAATTGTTCGCCAATCAAAAAGGCCTGCGCAATACCCTCGGGCTTTTCTTGGATTTTGTAGGAAAAACTCACTCCAAACTGACTTCCATCCCCTAATAGATTCTGAATCAGTGGAATATCTCTGGGGGTACTGATGATAAGCAAATCTTGAATACCCGCTAACATTAAGGTTGAAATAGGATAATAGATAGTAGGCTTATCGTAGACCGGCAAAAGTTGCTTACTCACACTTGTGGTTAAGGGAAAAAGTCTACTTCCCGATCCACCCGCTAATATAATGCCTTTCATACCGTCCCCCCGGACACAAGCCCAACCTAATGACTTGTATGGCCGCACCACACTACCGTCAAGCTTACTTGGGCTTAGACATCACAGTTTTGATCCAACTTGTGTTGTCTAAATACCAGTTCACAGTAGCCTCAAGTCCAATTTCAAAATTAGCATACTCTCGCTTATAACCAAGCTCTGTTTGAGCTCTTGAGTCATCAATAGCATACCTAAAATCATGGCCGGCCCGATCTTCAACAAAAGTAATCAGATCTTGGTAGGTTCCAGAGGCCAGTGGCTTCTTGGCCTGTATGATTTCGCAAATGGCCTTAACCACATCAATGTTTCTCCTTTCGGAGTTGCCGCCAAAACAGTAGGCCTCACCGGGTTTTC